>NZ_JACJRC010000026.1 GCF_014697025.1 Alkalinema sp. FACHB-956
ATCAGCATTGCCTGGAGCGCTTTATTGCAAGGTTAGACCTTGACCCAACTTTGATTAAATCACACCCCAACTACCCTAGCCTGCTCCACTACGGGGCTTTGGCTCCATAAATCTGTCCGGACCATTGAAGACCAAATCCTCAGCAGGCAAATCCCGAACGGAAATAATATCTACGTTGATCCCTTCCTGCTGCAAGCGCTGCGCCGCTAAGGATAACAATCCATAGGTTCTCGATGGATGGGTGGGACTCCCTGCGATCGCTAATACATTTGCCATTGATGCAACTCCTAATACGATAATGACTGTGTAACTAATAGCTATGTAACTAATAGCTATGTAACTAACAACTGTGTAATTAACAAGTAATTAACCACTGTGTAACTAACAACTGACGAGCAGCGCCTTAACTAGGACTCGTTAACTCAGGCCACTGAACTTTTCCACCCGACTGATTCGCGATCGAGTTTGGGAAACTCTCATTCGCCACAATTTCACCAAAGGGACTTAAGACTGCCTGCGTCTGCAAGCGGGCTTGATTCTCCAAGGGCAAACGGGGGAACAACAGTTCTGCGACACGATAGGCTTCCTCTAGGTGGGGATACCCCGACAAAATAAAGGTCTCAACGCCAAGTTCCGCATATTCCAACATTCTGGCGGCTACGGTATCCGCATCCCCCACCAAGGCAGTCCCAGCACCACCCCGCACTAAGCCCACCCCTGCCCATAGATTTGGGCTGACTTCCAAGGAGTCACGGCTGCCATTGTGCAACTGCGCCATCCGCTGTTGACCGACGGAATCCATACTGGCATAGGCTTTTTGGGCTTTAGCGATCGCCTCATCATCCACATAGCGAATGAGTTGATTGGCCGCATCCCACGCTTCAGCATTGGTTTCTCGTACAATCACATGGAGGCGAATGCCAAACCGCAGAGTTCGTCCTTGGGCTTCGGCTAGTTTGCGGACGGCGGCAATTTTTTCGGCTACTTGAGCGGGGGGTTCTCCCCAGGTTAAGTAAACATCCACATGCTTGGCTGCCACTTGCAATGCCGCATCGGAGGATCCCCCAAACCACAGCGGAGGATAGGGCGCTTGTACAGGCGGAAACATCAGCTTCCCATTCTGGATATCAATGTATTCGCCTTTAAAATTGACCGTTTCTCCAGCTTCCAACTGTCGCCATACCGTCAAAAACTCGTCGGTGAGATCATAGCGCGCGTCATGGTCAAGATGAACCCCATCTCCTGCTAACTCACTGGCACTGCCACCCGCCACCACATTAATCAGCAACCGTCCTGCGGACAGGCGATCGAAGGTAGCCGCCATCCGAGCCGCCAATCCCGGTGACATCAAGCCGGGACGAATGGCCACCAAAAACTTCATGCGCTGGGTTACAGAAGCGAGGGCTGAGGCCAAAACCCAGGCATCTTCACACGATCGGCCCGTGGGCAGTAACGCACCTGTAAATCCCAAATTGTCCACTGCTTGAGCAATTTGTTTTAAATAGGGCAAGTCGGTCGATCGTCCCCCCTGGGCAGTTGCTAGATATCGTCCATCACCATGGGTGGGAATAAACCAAAGTAATTGCATTGCTTAAATCTAAACTCCTTTTTTTTGCCGAGGGCAGAGAACCGAAATGGGAAGCAGAGAACGTGAATGGGAATCCAATTGAATGGGAATCCAATTGAATATGTCAAGGTCAGCAAAGATGAGGCAAACCATGACACAGAGTTTCAAGCGAGCATTTCAAGCGTTTCAGGCGACTGAAATTCTCAACTAAAATCCCAAACTAAAATCCCAAACTAAAATCCCAAAAGTACGGCTGCTGAAAAAGACAGAAGGCTCAGATGGAGGGGCCTGACGAGACTCCCCAAGGGATAACAGCCACTAGGAAAATCTACGATCGCAGTGAAAATCAGTGAAACCTAGTAAAACGCAGTGAAAGCTTAATAAACTTCAAGCAAACCACGGTAACTTGATCGATATACCGTAGTTTCCATAGTTCAATATCTCAGAAATTTGGCAGAAAAGCAAGGTTGCAGAAAAGCCGGGTTACAGAAAAGCAAGGTTGAGGAAAAAATCGAAGCAAATAGCTTGTAGCTAAGAGAAGCCGAAAAGCAAAATATTCCTAGGTCTTAATTCCTAGAGCCTAGCATGGTGAATCCTTTGGAGCGATCGCACTGTAGCATCCAAGCCATAGCCCAGCGCACCAATTACTAAAATCACTGCCAGCAATTCAGAATAGGCCAAGCGATCGCGCGTATCTAGAATGTAGTATCCCAAGCCAGCGCTCACACCTAGCATTTCCGCAGGAACTAAAACCACCCAAATAATGCCAATGGCTAACCGGATCCCCGTCAAAATATGCGGCACAATCGCTGGAAAAATCACCCGAATCAGGGTTTCCCAGGATGTTGCACAAAGACTGCGAGACAGCAATAGCCAGCGTCGATCGACGGCTGCTACCCCTGCGGCGGTATTGAGTAAAATCGGCCAAACCGCTGCGATGGTCAGCAGGAAATAAACTGGACGATCGCCCACTCCAAGAACCATCACTGCCAATGGCATCCAAGAAAGGGGAGAAATCATCCGAATGAACTGAAACAATGCTGAGGTGATTTGATCCAAAGCACGGGAAAGACCGATGAAAATTCCTAGGGGAATCCCTATCAGAGTGGCACCCAGCAATCCAACAAAAACACGGCGGAGACTAGTCATCAAGTGGGGGAAAAGGGCTCCCGATCGTAGTAACTCTAATAATGTGCCTAAGGTTTTTTCAGGAGAAAAATCACTGAAAATCATCCCCTGTTGCCAGGGTAATCCCTGGAAGAGTGGACTCGTCCACAGCCACCAAATCAGCCCTCCTACACCCAAACCAAGAATGGGTCGGAGCCAGCGCCAATCGAATAATTTTTGAGAAGCGGATGGGTTGTTGGAAGAGGGTGCTAAAGCCATAGATTTCTGGTTTCACTAGGCGGTCTGGCCAACTTGAACTAGGCAGTCTGGCCAGCTTGCGTTGCTTCAGGGACTTCAATTAATCGCCCTGTTTTGACATCATAGATATAGCCATAAATTGGGATAGTCACAGGGACTAAAGGATGCGATCGAATCCGTTGCACATCCACCACGACACTCTGGGCTAAGTCTTGGAATGTCAGCCAATCGACAAATTCTGCTTCCGTTGATCCTGGCCCACTGCCCACGTCTTTCCAGCCTTGATCATCCACAACAGCGGTCACTAAACTCTGGCCTAACAAATCACGAATAATTTGATCGGTGAATAATTGCATCCCGCAGTCCGTATGGTGAATAACAAACCATTCACGGGTTCCCAACAATTTGTAGGAAATCACCAGCGATCGAATGGCATCATCACTCGCTCGCCCCCCCGCATTCCGAATCACATGGGCATCCCCTTCTGCGAGGCCAGCGTAGCGTGCCGGGTCAAGGCGTGCGTCCATACAGGTCAAAATCGCAAATTGGCGACCTGGTGGTAAGGGCAGTTGCCCCTTTTCGCCAAATTGTTCAGCGTAGGTTTGGTTAGCAGCAAGGACTTCTTGCAGAAGTTGGCTCATGGGAATTGATGTGAATGGATAATTTCAGACCCCTAGCGGAGTGCCGTTGTCAACCTTCAGTGGAGATTTTCCGCGATCGCTCAAGCGATCAAATTAAACTGCAAACGTCTCTGTGCGGGTTAAACTGTCGTCTAAACCGAATGCAGAGGGCCCACCCACTAACGGCAATGCATTTCTGACAAACGAAGCATCCACCAGATCCTGGGCAACTTGACTGGGTTGCAGGGCTTGCAAGAAGCTATTCTCCCCTTCTAGTTGGGTTTCTTGTAACAACTTCACTAAAGACTCTGTGTAGGAAGGAAAGGGATAGGGTTGGAAATCAATGCGGCTTCCAGGCCAATCAGGATGGATAATGGCCCCTTGTTTCCCATAGACCTCCTTATCGTAATAACTCAGGGTGCGTTGCAAAATTGGCAAGGGGTGAGGGGTATATTTCCCCCCATCCTTTGATAGGATTTGGGCAACTTCTCCACGGTGTTCCCGCATCCAATGCTGCGCTTTGACTAAAGCGTTGACCACTTTCTGTGACCAATCTTTGCGCTGCGTTAAATCGTCTTCATGCATAAAGACAACACAGCAGGCATGATCTTTCCAAATATCTCCAGTGAAGCGCAAAATTTTTCCTTTTTCCTGGGTTTCTGCCGCTGCATTAAAGGGTTCCGCCACAATATACCCACCAATACTCTGATTGGCTAAGGCGGACACCATTTCAGGCGGGGGGAGTACCAGCAGATTCACTTCATTGGCGGCCAGGGGAGCGTCCTTGGGTTTCCGCACCACTTGCAATCCCGCTTGTTTGAGTACTTGTTGCAGAACTACGTTATGAATTGAATACCAAAAAGGAACCGCGATCGATCGTCCGCCCAAATCTGCCACTGTGGAAATGCTGGGTAGCACCGTTAATGCAGAACCATTTGTATGATTCCACGCCACCACTTTCCCAGGAAATTTTTTCCCGTAGCGAATCCAAATGGTTGCTGGCATGAGAACGTGAATCACATTTACCTGTCGAGCCAGAAACGCTTCTACAATCTGTGCCCAAGAACGGAATAGGGTTGGCTGGTCAGCAGTTAACCCTTCGGCTTCATAGAGCTTCTGGGAGTGGGCAACCAGTAAGGGGGCCGCATCTGTAATGGGTAAATAACCAATCTTGACGGCGGGATTTGCATTTTCTGGTGATGGTGAATTTAGCGTTCCTTGCTTGGATGCGGTATTCGATTGACACCCCCCGATCGCAGCGGTGGTTAATGCAGAAGTGCCTAGTAGGCCACTAAAGCGAAGGAAATCACGGCGACTCATGCCACAGCAAGCGCAATTGAGGGGATGGAGAAAAGATCGATTCGGTCTATACATCAGTGATCTACTAGGGTGGAAAGTTCAGTCAAAATGGACAAACGTAAAGCTGCAAGGGCTTGGGTTTGGTGGAATCGCGGTTTGGGGGGCGGAATTGACCATTCTCGGTGAATGCGTCCAGGCCGATGGTTCATTAAAATAATCCGATCGCCCAAGAGAAGTGCCTCATCAAGGTCATGGGTCACCATCACGACTGTACTGTGATGCTGTTCAATCACTTTTAAGAGCAATGTCTGCATTTCCAAGCGGGTCATGGCATCCAATGCACTAAACGGTTCGTCAAGCAGTAGGAGTTTAGGATGACGGATGAGAGTTCTGGCTAAGGCAACCCGCTGAGCCATGCCCCCAGACAGTTGATGGGGATAGGCAGATTCAAACCCCTCTAAATTGACGCTATGAATCACTTCTGCAAGGCGTGTTTTCACGTCCCGCCGAGAAAGGCGAGGCATATGTTTGAGTTGCAAACCCCAGACAATATTTTGACTGACGGTCAACCAAGGCAAGAGAGCTGCATCTTGAAACACTAAACCCACTTGGGGTTGGGGTTGGTGAATGAGCTGACCTTTGAGGTAAATCTCGCCCCGATCGGCGGATTGTAAACCCGCGATCGTAGACAGTAATGATGATTTGCCACAACCACTTAACCCTACTAAGCAAACCACTTCCTGGGCTTGAACCGTTAAATTAATATCGGTAAAAGCCGTCAGAGCCCGTCCGCGAACTAGATATTGTTTAGATAAATTTTCTACTCTTAAAAGACTCGTAGAGCGCTGGCGAAGGTGTAAGGATGAGTGTGATTGTGACGATTGTGATATATCGACTAATCCCAACTGATTCAGCTCGAAATGTGAGGGTTCCAACGGAAGTACTCCCAGATATTCTACGGGAATGAATTTGCTAGATATTTTTGTGGATTAGATAGATCATTTCTTTGGAAATTCAGATTAATTACTCATTAGATAACTTTGACTAGACCGAGACATTGAAAGTAACTTTCTGTTCTCCTGAACTAGTTCGCTGTAATTCTGTTTCGAGCTGAACTAAACTCGGGGTTAAAACTGCCAGAAATCCAACTTCTCGCAATCGTCGAGCAGTACCACTGGATTTAAAGTAGGCCATACCGCCCTTGGCTTCTAGTTCTAAGCCCACTGCATCAATCGCAAGGCGAGTGAACGCGATTCGCAACTCAAAAATTTGACGTTCTTGTAATAGGGATCGATCGGGCAATTGACTGAGCGATCGTAGTTGCGCCTCCAGTTGCTCTAAGGTAATTTGAATGTATTGAATCCGAGGTTGCAGGATAGCAATATTGGGGTGGAGATGCGTTTTAATTTCTTGGAGGGCACGGCGAACCAGCCCTAAGCTGAGACCACATTGCAACAGAATAAAGGCCGATCGAACTTGGGGCAAAAATGATTGCGCATCCTCACTAATAATCCATTGTGACGAGAGTTCTACATTATTCAACTTAAGGGTGCTTGTCCATGACGCCTGTAGACCTAATAACTGGAGATCTTCGCCCCGCTGCAAGCCCGGAGTGTGGGATGGTATCGCAACCACGATCGTATCCGCTGGACTGATTTGAGCCGCGACTGCCACCAAAAAGTTGTTCGGCTGTAGATTAGACACCCAAGGAAGAAAGCCCGTTAAGGTAACCGATTGAGCCGTCAGTTGCGCTTGTAACCGTAGGGGCTCAATTCCCGCTAAATGTTTCATCGCATTGGATAAACCCGTTGCGCCAGAAATCTCGGTTCGGAGCACCTTTGGCAAAATTTCCGATTGCAACCAAGAATTCTGAGTGCGTACTAAATATTCAATAAAGGCTCGCTGGCACCAAAATACGAAACCACTGGTCAAACAACACCCGGAAACCGTGGCGATCGCTTCAATGGTATCTAGCAAGGTTCCGCCGCTGCCGCCTAGGGATTCTGGCACTCCATAGCCCAGCCATCCTGCATCTGCAATGAGTGACAGCGAACGACCCACACTCGCTGTGGCTAGCCCTTCATCTAATGCATTAGCCTGTTGTTCAAGTAATGATTCCACTTGTTGAGTCTTCAGCATTCTCTTCCATTCCCTGAATTAAGAGACATTAAGCTGTAAAGGGATGCCTAGTGCACATTCCGAATTTCAGTTAAACGATCGATCGGTGCCCCAACGACTTCCCGCGCAGCTTCAACGGTTTCTGCATCAGGGCTATCGTAAAAACAGAGGCATTTGCTAAGGTCTTCGCACACGTAAGTTCGCTCAAATTTCACCGCTGGCACCTGGGCATAGAGAGGTGATTTCTCAGCCTTGCGTTGCAGGTAAGCCTCCATGGTTAACCCCGCAGGCAGATTCCATTCCACTAAGTAATTGGCCTGTGCTTTGCGATCGTGCACAGTTTGTAGATCCTGACCAACTAACCGAACGGGTTGCAGGGACTCCACCGTCCAGCCAATGTCTCGAAAACTTGCTTGAGCCTGTTCTGGGCTAGGGGCTTTTAAGATAATAAATAGTTGCCGCAAATCTTGACTGACCTGTGCTTCAATCAGGTGACTAGATTGCTGAAGTGCATTCGCTGCAAGCTGATCCAATGAGGCTGTGAGAGCATCAGGGCTGTGAGTTTCGTCAAGCTTGCTTTCAATTAAATATAAGGTCATACACAACGACTCCAGAACAGACTTGCAGAATGGATGACATTCCGCTGGTTATAAGCCTATGGGCAGGAGTCCATGGAGAAATAGTACAATGGATACAATTACAATGAGTTGTAATAATTCTCGTCTATGGGTCAAGCTGAAGGGTTGGCTAGTACAATCGATACAATTAGAGTCAATTTTGACAAATATTCTGATCAGGATTTTTAGCAACTCAGAAATTTCAGTGACTCAGAATTTTAGGCAATTTCAGAATTTTAGGTAATTAACGTCTGGAGCAATTCCTGAAGCCGATCGTGGCCATCTCGAAAAATAGACCACCCATCTCCCACCAAAACCGCTTCAATTCCCTCCAAGCTGGCTAGACGCTGTACCGATGCGATCGCGGCGGCTCGGTTCTGCAATTTAGCATCGGGTAACAGCGTTAAATCCCCTGCACGAGGGGCACGGATTAAATCCCCAGTAATCAGCGTATGGCCCCCTAACAATAGGGCTAATTCACCAGGGGTTTTAGAGCCGGATAGTTCCATCACTTGCAGTTGAGGAACCAATTCATCGCCATCGCCCAACCAGCGAATCTTAGACCCTAAGCTATCCTCAATTGTGATCAAAGCTGTCCGTTCGGCTTGGGGGGCTGCTACTTGGGCTCCCGTTTGCTGCGCGATCGCGATGGTATCCCGCAGGTGATCAGAATTTGTGATCACAATCCAATCTGCTCCGCCCAAGGATTGTAGATGCCTCCAATCATGCGCACTTAAAGGTACTGGATCAATCAAAATATTGTCACTGGGGCGTATCCAGGCAATGCCATTAAAGTCTATATTTCGATTTGAGTCAAAAATTGACCAACCATACAGATCTGGGCGATGAAGAGACTTCATAACATCTTCATAACATCTAGGAGGCGTAAACTTTAAAGTGCTCTTTCTAAGATCCTAATGCATCGGTAGAGGAGCGCTTTCAACTAGCTTTTGTACCATTTTAGAGCAAGTGACAGATTCTAGAGTTAGTTTTTTATTCAAATTTGTATCTTAAATACTTGTATTGGGAGTAAGACTATGAAATACTCCCATTCAATTCACCTGTAACTATTTCCAATGCTTATGGAGTGAGTGTAAAAATTCAGTTATTTTTTATTTCAGAGTCTCCCGATCGATTTGCCGAGTAGACCTCTGCTGCAAATTTAGCCTCTTCAGTTAGGCTTTTAGCCCTCTTCACTCACAGCCGTATCAGTATTCGTTCAATTACCTTAGTTTCTAAAGGAAAATTCACCATGGCAACATTAGAACTCTACTTTGCAAAGGTTTCAACGTTTTCTCAACGTACGCGCGTCGTTCTCCTGGAAAAGGGGATTGCCTTTACTCCCATTGAGGTGGATTTTCAAAATAAATCACCAGAGTTTTTACAGATTTCTCGGTATGGCAAAGTGCCAGCTATTCAGCATGGAGAAGTTAGGCTCTATGAATCTTCAATCATTAATGAGTACCTAGAAGAAGTATTTCCAGACCCAGCACTGCTTCCGAAATCCCCTGCCCAGAGAGCGATCGCGCGGATTTGGATCGACTATGCCAACACTCGTTTTGTGCCCGCTTTTACTAAGTTGCTGCGGGGAAAGAACAGCGAAGAACAGGAACAAGGGCGGCGAGAACTACTCGAATCGCTGCTCTATTTAGAGCAGGAAGGGTTTGCTAAACTGTCAGGTCATGGGCCTTATTGGTTGGGCGAGCACCTTAGCTTGATTGATATCAGCCTCTATCCTTGGTTTGAGCGACTACCTGTGTTGGAACATTTTCGTCAGTTTAGCCTGCCAGATGAAACTCCTCATTTACAATCGTGGTGGCAGGAATTACAAAAACGCCCTTCCATTCAAGCCGTCGCTAATCCAGCTAGCTTGTATATTGAGCGATTTACTAAGATTTTGGGGAATGCCATACCGACGGTTCCAGTCCCTAATAATCCGCACTAAAGCTAGTGCATTCAGGCTAGTACATTTAGGCTGGTACATTTAGACTAGCACATTCAGGCTAGTGCATTCAGGCTAGTGCATCACTGAATTCTGGGCTCTTCCACGAGGAAGAACCCAGAAATAAAGAAACTTTTTCGCTGGATTGAGTAGCATTTTTGCTTCCCTATTGTTTACTTCCTCTTACACCTGTTTACTTCCTCTTACACCGTCTTAGGAGCCCTCCCCATGCAGCTCAGCTACTTTCCCTTCGAACGTCCTATCAGTCGCCGTAATTTTTTTGCAACAGCTACAGTGGCAACAGGATTTACCCTAGCCGTGCAACCCATTTCTGCCGAAGTGATTAAAACTGATGCGAAGGGCATAGTAGCAGGACCTGTGACGATTCCAGTCAAAGGGGGCACGATTCCTGCTTATCGATCTGTTCCTACCGAAGGCAACAATTTTCCGATCGTGTTAGTGATTCAAGAAATTTTTGGGGTACATGAACATATTCAGGATATTACCCGTCGGTTGGCAAAGTTAGGCTATTTAGCGATCGCTCCAGAACTATTTGCACGGCAAGGAGATGTTTCTAAACTTAGCAATATTGATGACATTCGTAAAATTGTGAGTACGGTCCCTGATAACCAGGTCTTGACTGATCTGGATTCGACCGTGGATTGGGCCCTTCGATCGGCCAAAGGTGATGGCAACCGAGTTGGCATTACGGGTTTCTGCTGGGGAGGACGGATTACCTGGCTATATGCAGCTCATAATCCCAAAATCAAAGCAGGGGTTGCTTGGTATGGCCGCTTGGTGGGGAACGCCACAGAACTGACTCCTAAACATCCAGTGGATGTTGCTGCCAACCTAACAGTTCCTGTACTAGGGCTTTATGGGGGGCAGGATACAGGCATTCCATTAGAGACTGTGGAGCAACTCCGTGAGCAACTGAAATCGAGCCAGAGTAGATCGGAGGTTGTGGTCTATCCTGATGCGCCCCATGCCTTTTTTGCTGATTATCGTTCCTCCTACCGTAAAGCTGATGCGCAGGATGGCTGGAAGCGGCTACAGGCATGGTTTAAGCAGCATGGAGTTTGATCTGTTTGATTTAAACTTTTGATTTAAACTTTGGATTGAAACTAATGCTCAACTAATGCTCCCCGAGAATAGCGAGAATAGTAAAAATAGTACGATCGTAAAACCAACTACTCCCAATCTCTGGGCGGAATTACGATCGCACTATCAACGATGAAGTTCGCACAACTATGAAGTTCGCAGTTAAGAGCCCACGGCGATTAGAAACGCTAATTCTTAGGATTTCTAATGGCTTGAACTTTTTGCTAGCAGTTAAAATGGGCGGCTGCCTGCGAGACTCACCCGCTTCAACACTCGACGATAATGCGAATCGAAGGGTTCACGGTAATGTAGGGTTGCTTGATTATCCCAGTAAACGATATCCCCTACCGACCATTGATGCTGGTAATAAAACTGTGGTTGATTGAGGTGTTTGCGCAACTTCGCAATCAATGCAGCGCCTTCCTCGGGTTCTAGCCCAACGACTTCCACCTCCGTCTCAGCCCCCAAGAACAGAATTTTTTTGCCACTTTCTGGGTGGGTGCGGACTAGGGGATGGGGAAACACTGGGCTAATCAGCGGAATACTACGATCGTGTCGATATAACGGTGCAGGCTGGCTCCGATCGCGCACAAAAGGGTTATAGGTGATGAGCTTCAACTCAGCAATCTGCTCTTTGGTTGCATCATCCAGAGTTTCATAGGCTAGATTTAAATTCAACCAGTAGGTATTACCCCCCACGGGAGGAATTTCTTCCGCATACAAGAGGGAGCCACTCGACGGATAGGGCGTCCAATGATGATCGGCATGAAAAGATAATTCACCGGTTCCTGTATAGCCGCCTTCAATGTTAGCCACCGGAATAACGCGGGGGGTTACACCAGGTGCAGAAGCCAAAACGGGGGTTTCATCAGAGGGAACAAAGAGATCACCAAAATAGGTTGCAAAATTAAAGAGCTGATCATCGGTGAGTTTTTGATCTTTAAAGATCAGAATATGTCGATCGCGCAGGGCTTGCTTGAGTTGCAGAATCACCTCGGGCGGCACGGGACGACTCACATCTAATCCTCTGATCACTGCACCTAGGGGAGCTTCTAAGGGCTGAATCTGGAGTTCATCACGAATTAATGTCGTCGTCATAGTTTTCAATCCTGAATGATTTTCTAACACAAATCTCAGACTTACAGGGAGACTTGCAGGGCTTAAGTACTGAACAGCCCAGCAAAATTGAGCCGCAGGAGTATTTCATCAACTGCAAGCTCTATTGTTGCGAATGCAATGGTACAGCGGCTTGCGTAACGACAAGAAACAGATGCAACGCCTGAAGCCTTTTCTGCTGTGGGTTGCTGTATCGATCAGTCAAGCAAAGGGCTGTAAATTTTGCCAACTATTTAGACTCAAGTTATTAGTTATAGCAAAACATCAAACACTCAATTCTTCTTTCCAATCTTTTTAGAGAAGAAATAATTTTTAGAATTACCATGAATAACAGTTCCATACTCCCCCCCAAAAGACAAGTAACAGGATATACATTTTTTCAATTTTGCGAATTCTTTAATCATCCTTTAGAGTGATTCATAATTTGTTTCTCACCGTCAGCTTGACGAACTTCTGTCGTCAGCCCATAGCATTACTCGATCCTCACAAAATAATTATTCATCTAGTGATTATCAATCAAAATTACAAAATATTATGAGAGCGTAAAATAACCCACAGGATCAAGAACGTATTGACTGTGACATATAAAACGATCGTAGAGAGGACAGATAATTGCAGAAGGAACAGCATGAATGTTTACCAGGCTAAACGTCCAATTGAAGAAGCACCTGAGTTCTAGTTTTTGTATAATTTTTTGTATGATAGATGATAGCCTCATCAACGAGGTGTAGTTTTCCGCACGCTTGAGTTATATAATTCGGCTGATATGATGCTGATATGATAAGGTGCCTTTAGACAGGATCGTTGATCCTTAAAGAATTTCTGCCTGCAATTTCTGCCTACAAATTAGAATTCTACAAATTAGAATTCTTGTATTGGAATTCTTGCATTGTCCGATCGACTTTGATCCAGCTACTATCCAGCGACCTCTCTCTGTGTTATTTGACTTCACCACCCTTTAATTGATCCATGAAATATAACCAGCTTGGCAATAGTGATTTGAAGGTCTCAGAAATTTGTCTGGGAACTATGACCTTCGGCAATCAAAATACGATCGACGAAGCACGCCAACAACTCGATTATGCCTTTGGTCGCGGTATTAATTTCCTAGATACCGCTGAAATGTATCCCGTGCCTCCCCAGGAGAAAACCTACGGGATTACGGAAACCTTTGTAGGCGAGTGGTTAAAACATCAGCAGCGCGATCGAGTCATCGTAGCAACCAAACTGGTGGGTGCAGGCCGACCATTTACCTGGGTGCGGGGCGGCTCCAATCAGGTGAATCGTAGCAACATTGAAGCAGCCATTGATGCCAGTTTAAAGCGCCTGCAAACTGACTATGTCGATCTCTATCAAATTCACTGGCCCGATCGCTATGTTCCGACCTTTGGGCAAACGGTTTTTCATCCAGAACACGATCGGGATACCGTTCCCATTGCCGAACAGCTTGAAGTGTTTGCAGACATTATTAAAGCAGGCAAAGTCCGCTACATTGGTGTCAGCAACGAAACCCCCTGGGGAATTGCAACCTTTAGCCAAGTCGCGCAGCAACTCAACCTACCCAAAATCATCTCGATTCAGAACGCCTACAATTTACTCAACCGAGTCTTTGATTCAGCCTTAGCGGAAGCCAGCTATCGAGAAAAGGTTGGCTTGTTAGCCTATAGTCCCTTAGCCTTTGGCTTTTTAACGGGGAAGCATTTGCCTGGGGCTACGGATCCCGGTGCAACCCGCATTTCTCTGTTTGAGAATTTCGGTCAGCGATATTTCAAACCTCGAGTGACGGCTGCTGTGGCCGAGTACGTTGAAATTGCCAAACGTCATAACCTGAGTCCCGCCCAACTCGCGATCGCCTTTGTCCGGAGTCGTTGGTTTGTTTCCAGTACGATCATTGGCGCAACTACGCTGGCACAACTTCAGGAAAACATTGATGCTATCAATGTCCATCTAGATGACGCTATTCTGGCTGAGATTGAAGCGGTCCATGAAAAAATTCCCAATCCCGCACCATAGTTTTGCAGGGTTATTTTTTTAACCGGTTCGACTTGAGTAGTTGATTTAGGAGCAGATATGTGATGGTTAAGCGAATTAATCATGAGTTTAGTGTTGCAGGGCAAGTCACCCCCCATGATTTACAAGCTGCTGCACAGGATGGGTTTAAGTCAGTTTTTAATCTGCGTGCACCGGATGAACAGGGCTTTGTGGCAGATGAAGCGGATATTGCCGCAACTTTTGGTTTGAGCTATGGAAATGCACCTTTAGTAACTGCCAGTGTAGATGAAGCCAGATTACTAGAAATTGTCGCTGAACTCGATCGCTTGCCCAAACCAACGTTGATTCACTGTGCAGGAGGATTGCGGGCAACAGCGATCGCCCTTTTGAGTATTGCCCAACGCGGCGATCTAACCCCAGAACAAGCGATCGCCCAAGCCACAGAAGCAGGTTTTGATCTCAACGCCAACCCCAAGTTAAAGCAGTTGCTAGAAGCTGTAATTGAACAGCGAGAAAAAGTTGCAACTTAACAATCAATTTTTGGTTTGGTCGCTGGAGATTGTCTCGTTAGATTTCCAATAAATTGCAGTGTCGAATGATCAGTGATGCTGCTTCAGTAGCTTCATAGTATGAAGAATCGATCGTTAACTCTGAAGGAATCTCAGGATAGTCAAATGCGCTTTCCTCTATCAAACTCTTCAGTAGTTCTAATGATGTTAGTTTATTGAATTCTGTTCGAGATTTTTGCCCGATCCTTTCTTCTATAATCTGCCAGGGGCAAGCGATTTCAACAAAGTGAACGCGCCCCCCTGCGCCTTCAATGCAGAAAAATGATTTGCATGGGGTGATTGGATGAAAAATCCTCAGATTGTTAATTCAATAGATTGTATTTCCGAATATCGCCGGGAATTACAATTGATGCATCAACTTGGGCGATCGCTGCCTGAATACGTGCCGTTTGCATAGGAGTCTGCCATTGTGCCACGGTAGCCCACTCCTGTACAACGGTAAAATCGGTCGGATCATTTTGGTTTTGCAACAGTTCGTTAAACTGTAACGATTGCCAACTGACCGATAGCCCGTTCCGCTCGGATACTGACTTCCCGATCGGGATCATCTAAAGCCTGTTGGAGGGCTTGTAGAGCTAGGGGATCGCCCAGTTTGCCTAGACCGATCGCAGCTTCCTTGCGGACATCGGACACTGCATCAGTTAGTGCATGAATCAGAATTTCGAGGGTTTGTGCGATCGACTCGCTGGGAACGACTTGGGCTTGCAATGCCTGAATCGCAAACCTCCGCACCTGCCAATCTTGATCCTGAATTGCTATGAGCAATCCGGGAATCGCTTCGGGAGCGGGATGCAAGGCCAGCGACTTCGCCGCATTACGGCGCACCTGCCAATCTTGATCCTGGCCCAATGCCTGGATTAACCAGGGCACGGCTTCATCACTGGCTAAATGCCCTAAAGTTAATGCGACTTCCCGTCGGACGGCATCCACGGGATCCTGGATCAGTGGCAAAATGGGTGGACAGCGATCGAGTTGATTTAAATACCGCAGGGTAATCACTGCCGCTTCCCGCAGCTCCCAATTCGGGGCTGACAAAAAGGGCAAAATGTAGGGCAGCGCCTGCACATCATGGATCTTGCGCAACAAATACAACACACTCAATTGCACAGTTGGCTGATTCTGTTGCAATCTGTCCAATAGTAATAACAAATGATCGGGCCTCACCAATTCACCCAAAGCCGACTGCGCCTCTTGCCGCACCTCAGCATCGGGCGATTGCAGGACATCCAGTAAGGCTGGAACCGCGATCGGATTAGCCAATTCCCAAAGCGCTGTTACCGCTAATTGCTGCACGATCTCGTATTCATCCTGCAAAGCCTGAATCAAGGGTGCTACAGCCACTTCATCGCCCAAATGTTGCAGGGTTTTAATCGCGACCAAACGATCGCTCACTTCCGGCGATCGTAATTGTTCCAGCGCTTCTAGAACGTCTGGATCGCTTTCTAGCCCACCATGACCTAGCATCACTCAATTACCTTAAGAGAAACGGAATCTGCACCGTAATTGCCTTCGTTGGACATTCCTTTTCGCAGGGAAGACAGAACCAACATTCGTCATATTTCATGTAAGCCTTACCTGTCTCAGGATTTTTAGCCAACACATCCAATGGACAAACATCAATGCACACGGTACATTTTTCCAAACACTTCGATTCATCCACCACCACCGGAACATCTACCCGTTGATTGGTTAATGCCATAACACCTTACCTCATAGCGACATCGTAAACTTCTGTTTGCACATCCACATCAATGATGTAGGGATCAATCGATCGCTTAAACAATTGCATTTCGTTGGGTGCAACTTGTTTCAAATTAACATGACAAAACCATTCTGCGTCATTACGATCGGGATAATCTACGCGGTAATGATACAATCCCCAACGGCTTTCACGACGATAGAGCGAAGCCCTAGCGGCCATTTCCGCACAATCCCGAATAAAATGTACCTCCATACACCGCATTAGTTCATGGGGATCACGCGCCCCCATTTGCTCTAAGGTGTCGTGGTAGCGGACAAAATGCTGCAAGCCTATTTCCATCTTATTCGTGACCTTGGGCGGCTGTAGGTAATCATTCACCAAACGCCGTAGTTTGTATTCCACCTGGGTATGGGGAATCCCATTGGGACGGGTTAAGGGGGCATAAACTCGGTTGCGTTCTGTAGCTAAGACATCCCCATCTGGCTCTAAATGAGGAACCGATCGGGCATATTGCGCTGCCTGTTCTCCCGCAATCCGACCGTAAACAAAAGCGCCAATCATGTAATTATGCGGCACACTGGCCATATCCCCCGCCGCATACAACCCCGGAATGGTCGTTTCCGCCCGCTCATTCACCCAAACGCCAGACGCACTGTGGCCACTGCATAGCCCAATTTCCGAAATATTCATCTCAATGCCATGGGTACGGTAATTTTCCCCACGGCCTGCATGGAAACGATCGCGGCTAGGCCGTTCATTGCTCCAAAGAATCGACTCAATTTCGGCAATGGTAGCTTCATCCAAATGGGTCATCTGCAATTGGATCGGGCCTTTGCCGGAGTTCAGCTCCTTCCAAATTTCCAGCATCATTTGGCCACTCCAATAATCACAATTAATGAAGCGGTGGCCCTCAGCATTGGTTGTATAGGCCCCAAAGGGGCCCGCCACATAGGCGCAAGCAGGGCCGTTGTAATCCTTAATCAGCGGGTTAATTTGAAAGCATTCGATGTTGGATAACTCAGCTCCGGCATGGTAGGCCATGGAATAGCCATCCCCCGCGTTGGTGGGGTTTTCGTAGGTGCCGTAGAGATAACCCGAAGCGGGCAGTCCCAAACGGCCACAAGCACCCGTAGACAGAATGACTGCCTTCGCCTGAATCACTACAAAATTGCCATTGCGCACATCAAAGCCGATCGCGCCGATCGCCCGCCCCTCCTGCACGATGACCCGCGTCGCCATCACCCGATTCAGAACCCGCACTTTATGGCGTTTAACCTGGCGCGTCAGAATCGGTTTGAGGTCTTTGCCCTGGGGCATCGGCAGCACATATTTACCTACCCGATGCACCTGCTTAACGTCGTAGTTCCCGTCGGGATCCTTTTGGAATTGGACGCCCCAACCTTCGAGTTCTTGAATGGTTTCGTAGCCCAGGGTTGCGGTTTGCAAAACGGCTTTCTGTTGAACGATGCCATCATTGGCGATCGTCACTTCCCGCACATATTTTTCCGGAGTGGCATGGCCGGGAATCACCGCAGTATTGACCCCATCCATGCCCATCGCGATCGCGCCACTGCGGCGAATATTAGCCTTTTCCAGAATCAACACATCCGCATCGGGATTGGCTTGTTTTGCCTTAATCCCAGCCATGGTGCCCGCCGTTCCCCCACCAATTACCAAAACATCAGTAATCAGGCGATCGGTCGTCATATTTTGGACATCAAAAGCAACATCCGCCCCAGTAGTTTGCATTACGAATTCCCCTTCCAAACGGCTTCTTGAACTTTGATTTCCTTAGGAATCAGCTTAATCTTGCTAAAGGTATCAGCAATTTCCTGCTGCTTCGCAATCACTTCATCAGTCAGCGGTAATACGCCATATTCACGCCGCTTTTCCGCCAGTTCTAGGGGAGCCGGATCAATACCCAAACTTGGTGCCAAAAACTTTGTCACTTCCGAAGGATTACTCTTAGCCCAATCGCTGCGTTTCCTCACTTCATCCAAGACAATTTTCAAGGCCGCAGGATTCTTATCAATAAAAGTTTGCGAAGCCAGATAGTAGCCCTTGTTCGGGGCCAATCCTGTTGCATCAGCTATCTGCTTAGCTCCGATCTTGGTTTCTGCCACAGCCAAATAGGGATCCCAGATGGCCCAGGCATCCACTTTGCCAGTTTCAAAGGCAGCACGGGCATCAGCCGGGGTTAAATGCACCACTTCCACATCGCTTAAACTTAAGCCAACGGACTCCAACGCCTTGACTACCAAATAATTGGTATTTGATCCTTTCGCAAAGGCCAGTTTCTTCCCTTTCAAATCCTCTAATTTTTGAATGGATGAATCCTTGGGAACTACGATCGCTTCGGCTTTGGTGGATAGGGGATCGTAGGCCACATAGCGCACAGGCGTCCCCGCAGCCTGGGCAAAAATGGGGGGGGCTTCTCCGGTATAGCCAAAATCAACGGAACCCGAATTCATGGCTTCCAACAGCGGCGGCCCTGCTGGAAATTCAGCCCACTGGACTGTTCCTCCAGAAGCTGCAAGGGCTGTTTCCAAATCCTTGTTTTCCTTTAGCAAACTCAGAATGGTGGCCGCCTTTTGATAGCCAATTTTGACAACTAAGCCGCTGGCAGGGGGAGTAGCATTGTTGTTCGGCAAATTGCCGGGGGAAGCAGCCTGATTACTTTGATTCCCAGAAGAACAGGCTGAGACAACTAAACTGAGGCTCAACCCGATCGCCATGAATGATAAAAAGGCTTGCGACGACGATCGGGTAAAGCGAGTCTGAATGCGCTGCCAAAACGCTGTAAAAAAAACATGTGGTTGTAATGCCATAAACTTAAACCTCACACACACAAATCAAGTCATCAATCAGAAAATTACTCACCAGCATTGGAAAAGGACTCACAAAGGACTCACAAAGGACTCATCATGGGCAACCCTAAAGAGAAACGGGTTGAAAGTTCACGTCCCGGCCTGTATATTCTGGTACCCAACCATCCGTCCCAGTAAAGTAACGGATAGCCTTAATTTGAAGAGTTTCCGTCAAAACAAACCAATGTTCAGTACCCGCTGGAACGTTGATATATTCTTCAGGATAAACCGTCAGCTCAACTTGACTCTCATCGGGTAAAACAAAGCCAAAAATGCCTTCTCCATCAATGATGTAGCGGATTTCATCATCAGCATGAGTATGAATTTTATCAAATTTTGCCAACAATTCATTGAGATTGGGAACCTTTGGATGCAAAACCACCAAATCCCGATTCTGATAACCATCAGATTGTTGAAGTTGTTGAAAATAGTGATCCAAAGTCACTAATACCGCTTCTTTTTCTGTATCGTTGAGGCTATCCTGGGCCAAAAGCGCCTTGAGTTCAGGATTATCTTCGATCGGCCAATGGTGTAACTGAATATCTAGAGGTTGCAGAACCTCCGTAATGCGATCTAACTCTGTGAGCACTTGACCATTTTCTAGCCTGAGTCTTGCCACAATAGCCTCCAGAAATGATTGAAATTCATTCGAGAACTAAGTTGATTCCCCCATCCCCCGGTAGCGAGCTAATCAATGCATTCATCCACCCATTTGTCATTAAGAAGCCTCCGCTTGCTCAACTTTGATCGTTTCAGCTTTGATCGTTTCAGCGTTGCTAAAGACTTGCTTAGCAATCAGACGGATGATGATAAACAGTGAAAAACTCGTTACTACAATTACACTGACGACGGTGGGATCATCAAAATTTGTCCCTGCAACCAGCAACGCGGCAGCAATGTTACGCTGGGCCGTTCCAACGGCGAGAGTGCGTTTGGTGTCTTCTTCTGGGCCACCCAGCAGATAACCAATTAAAAAGGATACCAGAATAAATCCCGCGATCGCTAAAATTGCACCTGTTTTGATCATAAGGATTAAGCTATCCACTTGGAGCAGAAACGAACTCGTCAACCCAACCACTAAACCAATGCTAGAAATTTTCCGCATCCAGGGTTGTAGGGTTGCAGCGATCGACGCATTGGTGGCCCGGATAACCAAGCCCAAGGCCAGCGGAATTAGCATTAGGGTCAAGAGGGGTTTGACAATATCCCAGGGGCTGACCTGCACATCCTGGAGGACAAAGGAAAAGGCAAAGGGCATATAAATTGCCGTCAGCCCCATCATCAATAACATCACACCAGCGGCATAGGCTAAATTCCCTTGCACGAGCTGGGCCAGCTTGGGCAAAACGGGCGGGCCTGCGGCCACTGCCAAAATCGTTAAACCAATCTGAACGGAATGATCTAAGGGGGCAACCTGCAAGAGCCCATACACAAAGAGCGGAACCAGGATAAAGTTAGCGAGCAGTGACTTCAGGATGAGTCGCACATTCCGCAGGGGTTCCCAGATTTGCTGGAGCGTGAGGCTAAAGCCGGTGTCCAGGAGCATGGACAAAATGAGAACGAGGAAGGTGAGCTTATTGACTAGGCGCAGATCAATAGCGCCTTCGATCGTTCTCAAGAGTTCGTGGAAAGTGTCATGCATGGGGTTTTCAGGTAGGAGCAACCGCTCGATCGGGACTGCCAGAAAAAACGAAGAGGTGCTGATTGGCCGGTAGGGGAGCGGGGGTGCCTACATAGCGATGCAACCCAACCCCCATATCGCCCGTGGCGGTTAACTGGAAGTCCACTTCTTCAAACTGAGCGGATTGGAAGGTCTGCCGCACAAGGTCGGAATAGGCGATGCCATCCCGATGTCCTCGCGTCCAAGCGACCAAGGCACCCGTTTTCGCCAAGAATTTTAGGTTGCCAATGAGTTGCTGTAGGGCCGCTTCATCGGCCAAGTTGCCAAAAATTCCGCACACGAGCACGATATCCGCAGGAACCGCCCCTGCGTAGTTATCCGAGAGGGTGGCATCGCCCTGAAGTAACTCAATTTGGTTGGCTAAACCGGTCTGCCCGATCGCGGATTGACCCTGTTCCACCAATTGCGGATTGAGTTCAATTAATCGGGCAGAAACCTCAGCGCGGCGGGGATGGTTGAGCAATGCCCCCCGTAAATCGCGCCCGTCCCCCGCGCAGGCACTCACGATCTGAATCGGGCCAGGGGGCTGGGCATCCAGCGATCGGGTAATATACCCCTGCACGATTTCAAGGCGTTGTTGGAGGCGTTCCTCGCGCTGATAGAGGTTATGCCATTCAAACCAATCCTTAGGCATCTTGATTGCTCCTGCGTAGTCGTTGTGAAGTGGTTATTGTGATTTGCTGTTGTCAACCAGACTGATTGCCTTGCTAATTGCGCTGGTATCAGTCTGGCAAACTGACGGGTAGGTTCGATGATAGGAATGTTGATGGGAATTGTGATAGGAATGTTAAGCCTGTTTGAGATCAAGGGTGACTTTCTGTAAGTTGCCGGTGAAGGCAAAGGGTACCTTGTAGTTCTCAAGGACAGGGGTTCCCAAATCCCGACCAATATCAAAGGTTTCATCCAAGCCCCAACGGTAGGCAACGGTGTGGGGAATGCGGCCTTCTCCAACCTGCTGGCCGTTGATCCATAATTTGCCAATGCCCCCGGCTCCGGGCTTACCCCCATCGGACTGGAACTCAAATTTCAATTGAGTTGTTCCTTGACTCACTTTTTCCGAGGCTTGGATGACGGTGCGATCGTTGCCTAGGAAGTTGTACGCAAAGGTGGGTTTGCCCTCGTCCAAAAAGAAGCTCCATCCCGCAAACCGTCCCCCCTGGGAGACTAATACGCCTTCTGCGTCATCATCCTGAAGCTCCACATCCGCGGTAATGCTAAAGGATTTATTTTTAATATCCGGTGCGCTGGCTTCGGGGACTCCCTCCGTACCGGGATAATAAACAAAATGGGTTCGTCCCTGAACTAGGCTTGGTCGGGTGCTAACATCAAACCGCTTGAGAAGACGATCGTCTAACGGCAAGACTTTATGCTTCTGCGCCTCCGTCAGAAAGAGTTTTTGCAATTGCTGCAATTTGGTTGGATTTTGTGCCGCTAGATTGTTCGCTTCACTGAAGTCTTCAGCAATGTTGTATAGCTCCCAGGTATCTTGATCAAAGGTGGTTTTGGAAACGGCTTCCCAAGGTAACCGACCATGGCGTGCCGCCGCCACCCAACCCCGATCGTAGATTGCCCGATTCCCAAACATTTCAAAGTACTGGGTGGTGCGGTGGGAGGGTTCCTCTGGATGGTCAAAGGTATAAACTAGGCTGGTGCCTTCGATCGGTTGTTGTTCTACCCCATTGACCACCGTGGGAGCGGTAATTCCAGCGGCTTCCAAAATCGTGGGTGCAATGTCAATCACATGGTGAAATTGTGTGCGCAGTCCCCCCCGTTCCTGAATCCGATCGCCCCAGGCAATCACCAAGGGATCGCGGGTACCGCCAAAGTGGGAGGCAATTTGTTTCGTCCATTGGAAGGGCGTGTTGACGGCCCAGGCCCAAGCCGCATGGAAATGATTAAAGGTTTTGGGGCTGCCTAAATCATCCAAGGCTGCTAGGACCTGTTGGCGATCTTCGGGCACCCCGTTGAACACCTTCAATTCGTTAACGCTACCTGTTAAGCCTCCTTCTGCACTGGCTCCGTTATCCCCAGCAATGTAGATCACGAGGGTGTTATCTAATTCACCTAACTGATCGATCGCGTGAATGACCCGTCCCACTTGGGCATCGGTATGGGCGGTAAATCCCGCAAAAACTTCCGCTTGATGGGCAAATAGCTTTTGGTCTTCTTTGGACAGGGAATCCCATGCGGGCAGTTCAGCGGGGCGCGGCGTTAACTGTGCATTGGCAGGAATCACCCCTAACTGTTTCTGGCGGGCAAAGGTTTCCTCACGCAATTTATCCCAACCCTGATCAAATTTCCCTTTGTACCGTTCAATCCACTCCTTGGGGGCATGGTGGGGGGCGTGGGTTGCACCCGTCGCAAAGTAGGCGAAGAAGGGCTTATCTGGGGCGATCGATTGCTGGGTCTGAATCCAATGAATGGCGTGATCGGCGAGGTCGTGGGTAAGGTGATAGTTGGGGTCGTTGAGGGGTGCTTGAATGTGCTTCGTATTTTCGACTAAAGCAGGACTCCACTGGTTTGTATCACCGCCTAAAAAGCCGTAGAAGTAATCAAAGCCGAGATGGGTTGGCCAACGATCGAAGGGCCCAGCGGCACTGGTTTCATAATCCGGGGTGTTATGCCATTTGCCAAAGGCGGCAGTACTGTACCCATTTTGTTGGAGCACCTCTGCCACGGTGGCGGCACTCCTCGGCAAAATGCTGTTATAGCCGGGATAGCCTGAGGCGATTTCCTGGACGACCCCTGTGCCGACGGAATGGTGGTTCCGCCCGGTGAGTAAGGCCGCTCGGGTGGGGGAACAGAGGGCCGTGACGTGGAATTGGTTGTAGCGCAATCCCCGATCGGCGAGGGCGGTCAGTTCCGGGGTCGCGATCGGGCCCCCAAAGGTGCTGGTTTGCCCAAAGCCTTCGTCATCCAGCAGCACGAGCAAAACGTTGGGGGCTTTGGCCGGGGCGGTGATGGGTTTGGGAAAGTCCGGCTGGGAGTCTTTGTAGGTGAGGCCAATTTTGCCTTGGAACGGGGGCTCAGGAATGGGGAGGACTTTGGAGGTTGCGGCCCAGGCGGGTAACGGCAGCAAGCTCGTGAGGCTGAGCACCGCGATCGTCAAAAATTTTGTCATGCGTCCCAGGAGCGATCGTAATTGCAGCATGGCTAGCCACCGCCAGCGAGTCCGGTGCTGAGTCTGGAACCCTTGAATGAAACGAACTATTTTCATGGTTTATCTTTCTGGATATCGAACTGGATGTAGAATGGTTGTTTGAACTGGAAATCAACCTGCCTGGCCGATCGTGGGTGCGTGGCTTGAAGGAAGATTCTTGACTAAGCGAAATCCAATGTGGGTCGTGCCAGTGTCGGGGGATTCGGACTCCCGCGCCGCCGGACGGAACCGACTGCAATAATTCAGCGCACAGAGGTAAGAGCCTCCTTTGATGACGTGCAGCGCCCCATCCCTGGGTTTATTGGGATCAAAACTCTGGGAGGCTTGGGGGCCGGTGGGATTGTGTTGGTGGGCGTGGCTAGCGTGTCCTGGGTGATACCAATCCGCTGTCCATTCCCACACATTCCCGGTCATGTCATACAGTCCATAGCCGTTCGCAGGAAAAGAACCAACGGGAGCCGTGCCGCTGTAGCCATCGGCTTGGGTATTCAAGATCGGAAACAACCCTTGCCAAGTATTGGCTTTGTCGGCTGCATACTGGTTACCCCAACTGTAGGTGGCACCGTCCAAGCCACCCCTCGCCGCGAATTCCCATTGGGCTTCCGTCGGCAGGGATTTTCCGGCCCATTGGGCATAGGCAACCGCATCTTCGTAGGCGATATGCACGACGGGATAGTTCTCTTGACCCACGATCGTGCTGTCTGGGCCAGAGGGATGTCGCCAGTTAGCGCCGACTGTCCAATACCACCAACTCAAAAGGGGCACGGATTTTGCATCGGCGGCGGGGGGACGAAACACTAAGGAACCGGGCGATCGTTGATCATCGGGCAAGTCAGGAAACTGTGCTGGAGAGAGTGGCCGTTCTGCGACAGTTCGGTATCCCGTTGCTTGGACAAATTCCGCAAATTGGGAATTGGTGACTTCGGTTTGATCAATACAAAAGCTATCTAGCGTGACCTGATCCGCCGATCGCTCCTCTGGAAAGCGCGGATCCTCTGAACCCATTTGAAAGCTTCCCCCTGCAATCCATTGCATTCCCGCTGGACAGGGGAGATCCGCCCAGGCATTAGGACTGAGCCACAGAGAACCAACCCACAGCATCCCGATCGTGAGTAGACAAGGGAACCATTGGGTTTTGCTCAGGGAAGTGATGGCCATGATCAGGGTTTGCATGGGAGCCCGGTCAAACAGGGGATTCAAGGGAGAAATACAAGGGAGAAATACAAGAGAGAGCCTTCAAGGGCGCGCATTCGAGGGCGGAAACTCAAGGTTGCCAATGGTATTTCACATTGGGTTGACCATTAAATGCATTCACGGACAATTGCCCTGGTTTAAACCCATGGTGTTCGTAAAATTTGCGGGCTTTGAGATTGATCTGCAAGGTATCCAGCGTTAGTCCTTGGGGGCAGAGTTGCTTAGCCCGATTGAGCAAAGCAGCGCCAATGCCCTGGTTGTGGTAACGAGAATCAACAAATAGCTGATCCACAAATTGCGTTTCTAGTACAACGGCAACAAATCCAATAATTCGATCGCTGGCTGCCTGCTGAGGGATCCCGATCGTTTGATGATGAAGCTGATCCCCAATAGGATCCCCAGTAGGATTGCCAATGGAGTTGCTAACAGGAGTACCCATTAAATTCCCAATCGAATCATTAATTGGGTCATTAATTGGATCATTAATTAGATTATTGGCTTGCTCGGCGATCGTGGCGACCCAGATAACAGCTTGGGCCAGAAGCTCCTGCTGAAATTTGGTTTGCCAACCGGCGTAGGATTGGGGATGTTGTAGATCGGGGAAGGTTTGATGCCAAGTACGATGCCAAAGATCGACAACGGCTGGGGCATCCTGGGACTGGTAGGGACGAAGGATGAAGGGGATTTTCTGGGACGGGAATTCCGAATCAAGGACCCCAGGATGATCAGAGATTGTATGCATAGGCGCGGGTTATGCCTGACTTTGGTAGGGACGGGGCAATTGTCGGAGTTGATGGGCTGTGTCTTGGTCGCTATTATTTTTTCTGCCATAGCCCCACCCCAAAATCCGGCGATACTCCCCTAGGATGCCACGATCGATGAGTGCCGCTTCATCCACGGGAATCTGGGTGTGGGACTGCGGTGCTACATAGAGGGCATCCGCTGGACAATAGGCTTCACACATGAAACAGGTTTGACAATCTTCTTGGCGAGCAATCACTGGCGGTTGGTCAGGCACTGCATCAAACACATTGGTTGGACAGACCTGAACGCAAACATCACAATTAATGCAACGATGATGGCTGACTAGCTCGATCATAGGGATCCTCCGGCAGCGATGGTGAGTTCAGACTGATTGCCCGCTGGATTAATCGTTGCAATGGGGGTTGGATTAGAGGAAGTGATGGTAGCAGCGATAGCGTTTTCTCTCGTATCTTCTCGATCGCGAATCCAGTCGCGCCGCACCCAGAGCCGATCTAAGCCGCCCGATGCTTGGTAATAACGCTGCTGGGGATCGGTATCGGGATAATCGACGCGCAGATGTTCCCCCCGACTTTCGGTGCGATGGAGCGCACTAAAGTAACCCCAGCGGGCCACCGCAGTGAGGGCAGCGGCACGGCGCGAAAATTCCACATCCCGTACGGTATCTTGTTTGGGGGTTCCCTGAACCTGTCGCCATAGGGTTTCCAATTGGGCTAAGGAATGAACCAAACCGGCCTCAGATCGGAAGTGATTTTTTTCTAAAGGAAAGACCTCCGCCTGTACCCCTTCAACGATCGCCGCACTATCAAAGGAGTCCTGATGGGTCGATCGTAATCCGGCCTGTCCTGCGGGAAAAACCTCCCTGGCATGAATTTGATCCCCCAGACCCTTGGCAAAGGTCGCTGCCCCCGCCCCCGCCCATTGCCCTGTGGAGATGGCCCAAGCGGCATTGGGACCTCCACCCCCAGAGCTGAGTCCTGCTAAAAATTCTCGGGAAGCCGCATCCCCCGCTGCATACAAACCGGGAACCGTCGTCGCGCAGTCATCAGCCACAAGCCGAATGCCTCCCGTCCCCCGCACAGTTCCCTCCAACAGCATTGTCACAGGTACCCGTTCTGTGTAGGGATCAATCTCTGCTTTTTTGTAGGGCAAGAAGGCAATAAAGTGCGATTTCTCAATCACTGCTTTGACTTCGGGGGTGGCTCGATCCAACTGGGCATAGACTGGGCCTTGCAGCAGCGCCTTGGGCAAAAAGCTTGGGTCACGACGACCATTGATATAACCGCCCAAATCATTGCCCGCTTCATCGGTAAAGGTGGCCCAACCAAAGGGCACTCCCCGCGTCACCGTGGCATTAAAGGCCGTCGAAATGGCATAGTGATTGGATGCCTCCATACTGGACAGTTCGCCCCCCACCTCTGCGGCCATCAGGAGCCCATCCCCCGTATTGGTATTGCAACCCAAGGCTTTACTTAGAAAAGCACAGCCCCCATTGGCTAACACCACGGCTCCAGCCCGAACGGTATAGGCCCGATCGTGTTGTCGCTGGATACCCCGTGCACCGGCCACGGCCCCATCCTGGGTGAGTAACAGCTCTAAGGCGGGGCTTTGATCGAGAATTTGCACCCCAGCGCGCAGCAAGGTCTTGCGCAGAATCCGCATATATTCAGGGCCGTAGTAACTCTGCCGCACCGATTTCCCATTTTCCTTAGGAAAGCGATACCCCCAACTTTCTACGAGGGGCAAACTAAGCCAGGTTTTTTCAATGACACGCTCAATCCAACGACGATTGGCGAGGTCTTTTCCCAGGCGATAACGCTCCTGGCTAATCCGTTCCCAATGCTCGGGGCTCGGAGCCATAATGCCATTGCCACTGGCGGCGGCGGCTCCACTCGTGCCTAAAAATCCCTTATCCACTACAACCACTCTTGCGCCTTGGCTGGCCGCAGACCAAGCCGCCCAAGCCGCAGCAGGCCCCCCGCCCACAACTAGGACATCGGCAGTGAGTTGCAATTCCGTTTCAGCCTGAATCGATACATGAGTAGACACGGACATCATTCCCTTATTACAAACAAACGCTAAACAATGGAAAGGGACATGTCAGCAGAGTCAAATAGAGTAATACTATTTACCCGATTCCATTGAAGTTCGCAAAGCTAGATGCGTGTTAGAGCAGCAACATACCAGATATAAAAAGCCTAACAGTCCCTCAATATTATAGAAATGGCATCCGATCGAGGGAGTTGTCTGTAATACAAATTTTATGTATCCCATACTATTCGTGTATCTAACTATTCCATCTGATCAGTCCGGATGCTATTAACCAGCAGTTCTCGCATTGCGATAAAGTCTTGGGAAAGTCGCAGGGTCGAGGCGGATTCATCGAGCGATCGCTGGGCAAATGGATTAGCAATTTCCTTGACAATCCGACCAGGACGAGCGTGCATCACGAGAATCCGGGTGGATAGGAGCAATGCCTCCTCGACATCGTGGGTGATAAAAAAGATAGTTTTCTGGGTTTTTTGCCAAATCCCCCGCAGGTGAGTTTGCATTGACTCGCGGGTTAGGGCATCTAATGCCCCAAAGGGTTCATCCATGAGGATGATTTGGGGCTCGGCGGCTAAGGTGCGAGCGATCGCGGCTCGTTGCTGCATACCGCCAGACAGTTGATAGGGCAACAAATGGGCTGCATGGGCCAGATCCACCATGTCCAGTACGGCTGAGGCCCGCTGTTTGCGCTCTAGTTTGGCAACCCGTTTCATCTGTAGGCCGAATTCAACATTGCGGGCGATCGAGAGCCAAGGAAACAAATTGGGTCGCTGAAATACCACGCCAACATCGGCATTCGGTGCGGTATGGGGTTTGCCTGCCACCCAAATGGAGCCTTGAGTTGGTTTTTGATAAGCTGCAAGTACCCGCAGTAGGGTGGTTTTGCCACAACCGGAGGAACCCAGAACACAGACAAAATCACCAGTGGCTAAGGCTAGATTAATATCCTGTAAAACTTCGTTACGATCAGTGCCATTACCAAAGCTAACGCTAACATTCACAAGCTTGGCAACACTAGGGGTGATCTGTGCTGATGTAACGGGTCTGCTACTTTGGACTGTCATCCTCTAGGTTCCTCGATGCGAGACGGGTTAGAAATGAGAGGTCGCTCAATGAGCGATGGCTATTTGTTGGTATAAATGGCCTGTTGATAGGTCGCCAAATCCGGAGCGCTATTGATCTTTTTCTGGGTTACGGCAAAATCAGCTGAACTCTTGAGGATTTTGGCAAAATCCCCCGGCTGACTGGCTGCACCTAGGTATTTAGCCTCTTTTTGTTCCGATGAATCCAGCCAAATGACGCCGTTACTCCCAGCTTCTGTGTCCGCTGGGGTGATGTTAATTTCCTTGGCTAGGGCCGCGATCGCAGTTTTTGGATCGGTGCGATAGAGTTTGACTGCTTCATCGAGGAGGCTGATGTACTGTTTCACCACGTCTGGATATTTCTCAGCAAACTCCTTGCGCACCACCCCGACATCAGCGGTGATAATGCCTTTCTTGGCAACATCGGCGGAGGTGGTGATAATCTGGCCGCCATCTTTTTTCAGCTTGCCAAGATTTGGTTCCCACACATAACTCGCATCAATGTCCCCCCGTTGCCATGCAGCCACAATATCCGGCGGTTGCAGATCGAGGATGGTCACATCCTTCTGATCAATTTTTTCCTGGAGTAATAGGGATTCTAGGGAGAAGTGGGCGGTTGAACCAAAGGGGGTTGCGACTTTCTTACCCTTGAGATCGGCGATCGATTGCACTCCATTTTTGCCAATCAGAGCCTCCGCTGAACCAATAATGTCGTGAATAAAGTAAACCTGGTAGGCCAAGCCCTGGGCAATCCCTACACTCGCTGGTACCGATCCGACTAAACCAAAGTCAATGCCATTGGCCGCGATCGCCGTATTCACATCGCGTCCAGAGTCAAAACTGGTGTATTGAACTTGGGAGTTTGGAAAGGCTTTCGCTGCTAGGCCCAAGGCTTTCACTAAGAGCTCTCCGTTGGGAATCACTTGGTAGCCAATCCGAATCTTATCCGGCACGGAGCCACCGGAGCTATTCACAGTAGAAGGATTGCCGCTAGCCGTAGGTGAGCTGCTAGAACTCGATCGACCCGTTTGCTCACTAGCGCAACTGGACAAAATGACTGGTACTGTAGCACCCACCAAACCCAACAACAGATTTCGACGTTTCAAATTCACAATCACTCACTCCTCGCTCAAACTCTTATCAACTACGCATCGCGACCAATCCAGGGAAGCTGACTTTTCTCGACCCAACGAATCACGGTGTCGATCAAGATTGCAATCGTTCCCATGATGATAATGCCAACAAAAATTACATCACTTCGGAGAAATTTACTCGCATCTAAGACCATCCAGCCGATCCCGGAAACGGCAGCGACCATTTCCGCTGCCACTAGTGTGGAATAGGCAACGCCGATCGCGGTTCGTAACCCCGTAAAAATTTCTGGTAGACAGGAGGGCAAGATGACATAGACAAATAGCTGCCAGCCCGATGCTCCCAGCGATCGTGCGCCATTGATGCGATCGATGGAAATCCGCTGCACCCCCGAGACAACCGCCAGAAATAAGGGTGCAAACGCAGCGAGAAATAACAGCGCAATCTTCGAGGGATTTTCAATTCCCAGCCAAATGACCAGTAAGGTGTAATAGGCTAGGGGAGGTAGGGGCCGGTAAAATTCAATCAGGGGATCAAGGGCCGCTCGTGCTGGTTTGAAGAAACCACACAGCATACCCAACGGAATCGCGGTCACGATCGCGAATACTAGGGCGGCAAATAGCCGATACATACTTTGGAAAATGTGATACCCTAACGAGTTACCTTTGTAGCCCTCACTCAAAATTCTCAGGAAGGCTGACCATACAGCGATCGGTGAGGGTAAGAATAGCGGGCTGACCCACTTGAAGGATGTCGCGATCGTCCACAAGACTAAGATTACCAGAACCGAGGTAATGGAAATCAATCGTTCTGAAGTCCAGAATCGCCGATTCAACTGAACCCAATTCACCGCATTATCGATTTGCTTCGTCCTGAGGTTCATGACTATCGTAGTGTTGGGGTTGTAAAGGGATGCACTGTTTCGTATGCCTTTGCCGCTTGTAGTACTAGAGCATCGTTATATTTGGCCCCAACAATTTGTAAGCCAACGGGTAAACCGGCTGCGGTAAATCCGATCGGCACCGAGGCAGCGGGTTGTTGGGTCAAATTAAAGGGATAGGTAAAGGGTGTCCAGTGTAATCCTGGGGGATACAAAGCGGATTGTGGCCCCCCTTGGCCCACGGGAAAAGCCACGATCGGTAAAGTCGGCGTGAGCAATAAATCATAGTTCTGATGAAACAGGCTGAGTTGTCGTCCGAGTGCTTCCCGCGCCTCCAGAGCCTGCTGATATTCGGCGAGGGTCACGGCTTCTCCGGCTGCGGCTGAAGCTTGCAGGCCATCTTCAACTAACGCCCGTTGTTCCGCTGTGAACGATCGCAGTAACTTGGCTGCCCCCGTAATCCAGAACGTCCGAAAAATAGGATAGGGATTCTCAAATCCTGGATCAACTGGCTCCACGATCGCCCCTAATGTGGCAAATACCTGCACTGCCTTTTCCACCAGCGCCGCCACCTCTGGCTCCACTGCGGCATAACCCAAATTTGGACTATAGGCAATTCGCAACCCTTTCACACCTCGCCCTAAATTCAGGCGATAGTCTTGGCCAGATTCCGGCAGTGCATACCAGTCACGGGGATCGGGATGGGCGATCGCCGTTAACCCCAGCGCCGCATCCTCAACATGGCGCGTTATTACCCCAATGTGAAACAGGGTTCCCGTATGGGCGGACGGATAGCCCGCAACCCGCCCAAAGGTGGGTTTGAACCCAAAAACGCCTGTAAATGCAGCCGGTTGGCGAGTCGAGCCACCCCCATCGGTACTAATGTGCAACATGCCTAGGTTTAAGGCCGCTGCAACCGCTGCACCGCCACTGCTACCACCGGGTGTCAGTTCTAGGTTCCAAGGATTGCGCGTAATTCCGCTCAAAGGGGATTCCGTTACCCCTTTCCAGCCAAATTCGGAAGTGGTTGTTTTGCCTAAAAAAATTGCACCCTGCGATCGTAACTGAGCTACGGCTGGTGCATCTTCCTGCCATGATTGCTGAAGGGAAATGGCCCGACTGCCTCGCAGGGTTGGCCAGTTTTTTGTGAGCAGTAAATCCTTAACGGTGGTGGGAATACCATCCACTAAGCCCAACGGCTCACCCCGCTGCCAACGGGCTTCTGAAGCTCTTGCTGCGGTTAATGCACGGGCTTCATCAACTAGAACAAAGGCATTCACTGAGCGATTGGTGAGTCGAATCTGGCGGAGTACCGCCTGCGTCACTTCTACGGGTGAGAGCGATCGATTTCTATAATGATGCAGTAAATCGATCGCATTGAGGTTTTGAACATCCGTGGGTGTAGAAGATGAGCTGGTTTGAGGTGCCGCCGCCTGAAGGTTCATAAGTTGAGCCAGATACTGAATGAACGCGAAAATGCTAGAGCCTAGGAGGGTTGCTTTTGCCAGGTAATAATCACCACACCATCCCCGGCCTTTGAGGGTAATAAACTAAGAAACAGGGGGGTATTGCCTGATTTTTCAATGCGATAAAGTTTGCCCCCACCAAAATCTGGCAAATCAATGACCGTATAGCCATTACTTTTTAGCTGTTCACCAAAGAACTCGCTCATCATGTTGTCAGTATAGCCAGTGCCCAAACTGATATTGACCACTTCCGGCTTGGGTACAGCGGCACCCGCAGCAAACCCCTTTTCCTTGGAGGGGGCATAGGCTAACGCAGGCTGTACCAAGTTGCTCGGGTCCGCTTTTTCAACCGCCAAACCATTCAATAGCGCCGCCACTTCTGGTGGGACTTCCACAGCTTTCCGTAGGTCATCCAAGGTGCGGGGGGCATCCGATAGCACGATCGCCTGCCCATTCTCGGTTTGCAAAATGCTCAAAAACTGCGTTTCTCCCTTGCGTGACACCTGAAATACTTGGCGCAGTGGATCTTGTTCAGCGAGCTTGATTGCATATTGTTTAGTGGGTAATTCCTTGGTGTAGTACTGTGCGATTTGTGTGAGGGGATCAGCGGTGTGTAAACAGGCCGCTAATCCAAAACAATTTGGCTGTGCTCCAGGATAATTAGGAAAGTCGTCCCAGGAAGAAGTTGATTCATCCCCAGATGCAGGACTTGTGGGTGCAGCTTCTTCAGGCTTGGCCTCTGGTTTAAGCGCGGGAGGCTCTTCCGGTTTGGGCTGGGGCTTGGGTTCAAGTTGCGAAATGGGGGGAATGACCGTAGGGCTTGGAATCACTGGTTTGGGCGCGGGTGGCTGAACCAACTTTGTAGGTGGCTTGATGCGTTTCAGCTTCGGTATTTTTGTAATTCTAATTTGCTTTTCCTTGGCTTCAGTCTTGGGTGGTGACTTCGCCTCATACTGGGTGGGAACAAATAACAAAACACTATGGAGAGCAAACGACACGAGGAATGCCAGCCCTACCCATTTAGAAGCAGGACTCGTTTTGCTCGTGGTGAGGCAGAATTTAGGTGCAAAATCATCCGAGACCGTTTGTTCCGGCACGATCGTCAAAGATTGAGCGGCTGGGCGATCAATCACTGCCACATTGCTGTCTAAAACGCTGTCTAAAACTGCCGATTCGGGCTGATTCGGGTGCATAGAATTTCCTGCCTAAATCATCGATCAATTACCCAACAATGACCAATAGAGGAGGATATTACCTCCTCCCTCGACCTCAGTAGGCACAAATGGATAGGTCACTGATTGACTCAAGTGCATATTTACTTTTGGCTGATATTAGCCGGTGTAATTTCAGCGTATTGCTCCGGAGTGAGTAAGGCCTCACTCACATTGACCTGCTTAGGAATCACACCATTCTTAAAGAAGTAATCAGCGACGCGTTGCTGTTCCTTGATCAGATCTGGGCTAATGGCTCTCCGTCCAAAGGTGCGTCGATCGACAATGCGTTTTGCCACATCTAAATCCACCTTTTGAGCCTCAGCATAAATCTTGATGAACTCATCTCGATTTCGCTCGGCCCACTGATCAACATTCTCAATTTCTTGGACGATGTGTTTCAAGAGCCCAATATTTTCCTGGGCCCAAGGTTTGTATGCAACGTAATAGCCCCCTGGAGACTGAATCCCAACTGAATCTCGGATCACCCGAATTTTGTTGAATTTCTCAGCGATCGCATAATGGGGATCTCCCGTCGCCCAAACTCCAATCTTATCGGCCAAGAACGCTCCCCGAGCTTCCACATTCGACAAGCTCTTGATATTAATGTCTTTAATCCCTAAACCAGCCTCTTCTAACGCACGGAGAATCAGATAATGGGAGGCAGAGGCGGCTTGGAACACGACATCCTTGCCTTTAATATCCCGCACCGATTTAATTGGCGAATCCGGGGGTACAGCAATCACACTCCCTCTTCCGGTTTCCGGTGTGGTTTTTGCACCGACAATGTAAACGATCGGCCCGCCAGATGCTTGGGTAAAAATGGGAGGCGTTTCACCCACTGAGCCAATGTCAATCCTGCCAATTTTCAGGGCCTCCATCAGTTGAGGCCCTTGGGCAAACTGTGACCACTCTACTTTCACGCCTAGGGGTTCTAGCTTCTTTTCGAGTGCACGGGAAATCTTGAGAATATCACCGGAGGTCTGAAATCCAACTCGCAGCACATTTGCTTTAAAGTTCTTAGCCCCCCCTTGAGCGAGACCCTTCGATGCCAATACTGTGGAAAACCCGATCGCGCCTGGCACAATTAGATGATTAAACTTACGCCGGGAAATGTTGAATTGGGAACCCATGATTCATCTAACCTCAAAATACACAAATTGCTGTCAAAAATGACTGAGCCAAAAAGTAACTTGAACGTATAACTTGAACGTGATTGAGCAAAACAAACCAAGAGAGACTAGGAAAAATTGACTGTGAACTAACGCAATTCTGAGCCAACGCAATTCTGAACCAATGCAATTCTGATCAGCTCTGATCAGCTACAAAATTCGAATCAACTACAAATGAGTCAAGATGTCACATATTTTGATTAGAAAACTCATCACAACTCTTCGCAAACAGAGGCTTTTCAATCACACGATTGCAGAGCTTTCAAGCTTATTATCGTACTTCCTGGAGATTCTCTCAGTATATTCAGCAGCAATAATTTTGTACTTTAAATACAATTTGGCTCCGTATTACACTCCCGGTGTTGTCCCCCCATCTACGAGGATTTCGGCCCCTGTAATTGAAGCCGCTAAATCTGACACGAGAAATAAAACCAGGTTGGCAATTTCTTCAGGTGGGATAATGCGCCCCAGGGGAATGCTACGGAGAATCTCAGCCTTGTACTGCTCTACCGAAATTCCTAAGGATTGAGAGGTTTGCTCTGCCAAGTGTTCTGCCCGTTCTGTCGCGGTGAGTCCTGGGGAAATGGCATTAATGCGAATGTTGTACTGTGCCAATTCCTTGGAAATTCCGCGAGTAAAATTCAGTAAGGCTGCATTGGTGGTGCCACCGGGAAGAAAATTAGCCCGAGGTGTTCGTCCAGCGCCGCCAACAATGTTAATAATTTGTCCGTTCCGACGCTCAATCAAATCGGGAACGATCGCCCGGACGAGGCGAATATATCCCAGCAATTTCAGATTCCATGCCTCTACAAACGCATCATCCCCCAGGTCTAGAAAGGATCCAGCCCGAGCGGAGCCTGCATTATTGACCAAGATATCAACTTGCCCGAAGTGTGAGAGGGTCTGACTGACAATCTTCTCGATGCCTTCTGCTTGGCTCACGTCCGCTGAGATAGCAATCACATCCCCGATCGGCTGACTGGCTGAGGTTGGCGAAAGTTCACGAATACTATTCACCGCTTGCTCTAACCGTTCTGGATTGCGTGCGGCGATCGCGACTTTGACTCCTTCGCGGTAGAGAGCCTTCGCGGTTGCCAAGCCAATCCCTGCACTCCCACCTGTGACAATTGCGGTTTTACCATTTAACCCAAATTCCACCATTAGCTTTGACCTTCTTCGCAATATTGTTGGAAAAATTGTTTGACAGGTTCTCAGGAGATTCCAACTACTTTGAAGTGACGGGGTAATCTCCATAAACTCCTGCGAATATTGAGAAATTAAAAATTTTCCCAAAAGTCCTAGAACCTGATTAAATTCCCTAAATTTAGGGATGAAAAATTAGGAAAAATTGTTGAAACTAGTAGTAGGGATCTGGCAAGTTCCTAACTACTGTTTCAACAATTCAAAACTGAGAGAACCGAAATGAAACTGTTAACCTCTACAACTCTGTCGGCTGCTTTGCTGTTGGCGATCGTTCCGACTGCCTTGGCTACTGGAGAACCCTCAGCTGTAACGAGCCAAGTCACCCCTCCTGTGACCCTGGTTCAATTGGCACAACAAGGCTACCTGACTCAGCAAGGGATTCCCTCCAATGGAGATCTGGTTTATGCAGTGCAAATCGGTCGAATTACTCCAGAGACCCTTGTACAAGCAGGGATTCAAGCAGGACAAGTTCCATCGGATACGTTGCAAAATGAAGCCTATCTGAATGTTGTTCGAGAACAGCTCCGAGACTTGATTTCTATGACCTTGAGCAAAAATATTGCCCCCTAGGGATAATGCTCACTGGATAAAGACCTCAAGTATAAAGATCCAAGTCTCAAGACCGGGCAATGTTACCCATTTAACGTCGCCCATTCAATCTACGTCAGCGTGTGATGAATAGCGCTAAGGTAGATTCATGCCAATCTTTGAGTGAGTTAATCCATTTGAGTGAGTTGATCCAAATGATTGACTCACTTTTTTGTGAGTGGTTCGATCTTTGAGTAGTCTGATTTTTGAGTGGTCTGACAAGTAGCGGTAGATCCTAGTAAGTTTACACGACATAAATGGATACGAGGCTTGTACGATCGCCTATCCGGTGCAGGGACAAAATGAACAATGTACAAACTGTGTAACAGTCCAAGCTAACAGTCCGGGCTAACAGTCCAGACTGTATAATCCAATCCCATACCTATCGAGACCCTAGATACCTGCAAGAAACCTAACAGAGTAAAAGTTTCCTGCGTGGATTAGCATGAACCTTCCTACAATCCAGACAACTAGTACAGAGACTGAGTACAAGAGTTTAGTACAAGAGTTTAGTACAAGAGCTTAGTACAAAAACTGAGTCCAGCAAGTCCAGGGCAGAATGTCTAGCGCAAAAGGTTCAGGGCGGAGAACCACAATGGAATCCACGGCTGGAATCCACGGCTGGAATCCACGGTTTATCTATCGGATTAGTAGACTTAGGATAATGTCCCACACATTACTTGTGAAGACAAGCCTTGCCGTTAACATAAAACGTGTATTCTAAATCACATTATTTGACAGCTGAGCCTATGGCTGAGTCACCGATCGAGTCCATGGGCGTCAAGTTCAAAAATTACTTTTAGTCAGAAGTTTTTCTCAAAAATTGTTGTTTTTGGTGGCTAATTGTCAATTGTTATCAAATTAAATCTTTCTTCGCGATTAATCTTGCCTTTTTCAAGACCCTATGCAACGATGAACTCTACGGTTACCTCGGTAATCCTATCGGTTTAGTGTAGATTTGTCCTTCCCCAATTCAGCCTCGATCGCCCTGTGCATTGAGCGAATAACTAACCCGTCATTGTGATCCATCATTAGGCTGCTGAGAATCTGTAGGGTACGACAGACTGGCAGGCTGATGGATGGTAATGGGTAGATGACACCCAGTAGACAGTAATTAGCAGACAGTAATCAGTAGATAGCAATATTGAGATGACAATTCGTAGATGGCAGGTAGTTCGTACCGTAGACGGTAATTCGTAGACGGTAATTCAATGGCCATTTAGTAATGATATCAACTTGCTATTAAATGGCGATCCACTGCGATCGACAGGGTATTGCTCGCTATCAATATTGTGCTCTACATCAGACTAGACAATCTTCAAAATTGCAAGATGGACTTTTGAAAAATTGCAAGGATTGAAATGTGACACCTGTGAAGGTGATTGCCCGGAGAAGTCATTGGAAGTCACTTAAAACTTCGAAATCACTTAAAACTTTTGAAGTCACTTAAAACTGCTGACAGTTGCTGAAACCGTTGTTGAAAATTGCTAGCTCTTAACTTAAAAGCTAGTTGGACATCCTTTTGTATGTGAATCCGTGTTGTGAGGCATCGTAATGAATCTTCAGTCGTCCGTTAGTCATCGTTCACCATTTCCTTTGAAAAAAGTTCGCCTAGGGCGTGGCATGACCACCTCCCTTGGGTTGAGCCTACTGATCACAACATTGTCAACAGTCTTGTCAACAGTCTTGTCAACGGCACTGTCCGTTGTGGTATCTGACTCCTTTGCGATCGCCTCAGACAAGATCGCCTCAGACAAGATCGCCTCAGATAAGATCGTTTCAGGTAAGCCAGAGTCAGCCCTGCCTTCCTCACTTCCCCCCTCCGGTCAAGCTCCCCAGGACTCGGACTCTCTGAAAGCTGACTCATCTAGAATTCCCCAAACCCAGCCTCCGCAATCCCTGCTATCTGCCCTCACCAATGCAGATTCGATCGGAGGCCCAGGGGATGGGACGTTGGGAAATGAGGGCTTAGGACAAGTCACGTCTGTTTCCCAATTGTCAGATGTCAAACCAACGGATTGGGCATTTCAGGCATTACAGTCCTTGGTCGAGCGGTATGGGGTGATTGCTGGATACCCCGATAGAACCTACCGAGGCAATCGAGCCCTCACGCGCTATGAGTTTGCCGCTGGACTCAATGCAACCTTAGATCGCATCAATGAGTTGCTATCAGCAACAACTAAGGATTTGGTGCGGAAGGAAGACTTGGTAACCTTACAGAAGTTGCAGGAAGAATTTGCAGCGGAACTGAGTACTTTGCGAGGCCGAATTGATAAGCTTGAAGCAAAGACGGCAACCTTAGAGAAGCAACAATTTAGCACAACAACGAAGCTGCGTGGGAGTGCAACTTTTCTGGTTGGGGATACCTTTGGCGATCGGGCAAACAATACACCTGCCAAGGATACTAGCGATCAAACCAATACCTTCGCTGCCTATGATGTTCGCCTAGATTTGCAGACTAGCTTTACGGGCAAAGATTTGCTGAATACAGGTTTTCGGGCAACCAATGTCCCTGAACCCGGCATTGCGAACCTCGCTGGAACCCAAATGACACGATCGAGTTTCGATGGTTCAGGATCCTTTGGGGATAATGCGTTTTATTTAGCGCGACTTTATTATCGATTTCCAGTTGGGGATAAGTTGACCGTCTGGGTGGGCCCGCGTGCATTGCAACCAGCGGTTTCTGTGCCAACGCTCAATCCCTTGGTGGGTGGGGCGAATGGAGCGACTTCCCGCTTTGCAATTTTCAACCACACTGTGTATCGACCGGGCTTTGATGGGGCGGGAGCCGCCTTAGCCTATCAGTTGAATCCGCAGCTACGCTTGAATTTTTCCTATATTGCTGACGGTACCCAAGCCAATTCACCAGAACAGGGTCGTGGGTTATTCGGGAGCAATAATTTTGTCCTTGGCCAAATCACCTATTCCCCATCTAAAGCTCTGGACGTTGCCTTTACCTATAGCCGCAAGTACTTTGGTTCCAACACCGGGTTTAACCTGACTGGGGGGACTGGTAGCACCTTTGCGAGAAACCCCTTTGAGCAAAATGCAACGGTTTCAGATAACTTTGGTTTGCAATTCAATTGGCGTACCAGTCCTACTTTTCAGTTAGGTGGATGGTTCGGGTATACCCAAGCCCATCAAGTGAGAGGTCGGAGCAATGATGCCACGATCGTGCATGGAGCTGTCTTCCTAGCGTTTCCTGATCTGTTTGCTAAGGGGAACTTGGGTGGATTTATTATTGGGGTTCCGCCCAAAGTCACGAGCAATGAATACCGGCCCCGAGCAGGTGCAGCTAGACGTCAGGATGTGGATACCTCTCTGCATTTAGAGGCGTTCTACACCTTCCGGGTCACCAATGGAGTGACGGTGACTCCCAGCGTGTACGTGATCACCAATCCAGAGCATAATGCTGCCAATGATGCCATTTGGGTGGGAGCTCTCCGTACCAACTTCTCCTTCTAATGGCTACCTAGCAGGCTAATGGGTCTCTAGCAGGTCGTTTGATTTTTCCCTTCTAGTGTTTACCCCTTCCTTTCCCAGATCTCTGAATTAGTTGTTGAATTAACTTCTGAACTAATCTGAGTCGGGCGGAAAGGAAGGGGTCTTTTTTGATCTAATTTGATCTAACGGTGCGGATTTTTCTGTGGGGATTTTTGCCTATGTTTAATGCTGAGTTTAATGCTGGTTTAATGCTGACCTGTGTTGCTAGTAGAGTTCCTACGGTCTGTCCTACTCTTTCCTGCGGGGCAACTGCTTACCGGATGGAGATCACCGCTTTCTGGTTGTCTTCCTCGGGCAAGAACCCACCGGCCTGCATCATCCATAGGCGATGGTAAGCCCCCCCAAGGGCTAATAATTGGGCATGGGTTCCATCTTCAATAATCTGGCCTTGGTCAAACACAAGAATCCGATCGAGATGGGCGATCGTAGATAGCCGATGGGCTACAACAATCACCGTTTTATTGGCCATTGCGACATCCAGCGTTTCTTGGATGGCTTTTTCTGTAATCGAATCTAGGCTCGAAGTTGCTTCATCCAAAATCAAGATCGGTGCATCTTTGAGAATCACGCGGGCGATCGCAATGCGCTGCCGTTGGCCACCGGACAATTTAACGCCCCGTTCCCCCACCAAGGAATCGTAACCCTCGGACATGGGCACAATAAAATCATGGGCGTAGGCTTTGCGGGTTGCCTCAATGATTTCTGCTTCCGTGGCATCCAAACGTCCGTAGCGGATGTTGTCCCACAGGGTCCGGTGAAACAGTGAGGGATCTTGAGGAATGAGGCTAATCTGGCCGTGGAGGGCATCCTGGGACATGTCGCGGATATCGACCCCGTCAATTAAAATTTGGCCTGAGAGGGGATCAAATAATCGCAAAATCAGATTAACAAAACTGGACTTGCCAGAACCGGAAAAGCCTACCAATCCAACGCGCTGACCGGGGTGAATGGTAACGGATAGGTTTTTAAAGACCTGTTTTTCAGGGGAGTAGCCGAAATTAACTTGACGAAACTCAATACTGCCTTGGGTGATGGGATGGTCGATCGCGGCCTCTCGATCGATAATTTCGTGGGGCTGGATAATCGTACCGACCCCATTACTGACGTTACCCACATGTTCAAAAAATTCGAGAAAGCGTTTACTTAAGTTCCGGGCCTCACTAATCAGGAGTAGCGAGAGACTAGTTGCCACCACAAAATCCGCTGCTACAATCTTTCCCTGACTCCACAGCGACAGTGAGTAATACACCGTGCCAATTTTGAGGATGGCGGCGGAAATAAACTGAAACCAACGAATTCGCTCGGAATACCCATTGGATTTTCTGACTTCCTTCAATTCACGCCGGAGTTGTTCGTTCAAGTAACGCCGTTCAAACCCAAGGCGGGCAAATAGCTTTGTATTCATCAAGTTAGTGACAGCATCTACAATGATCCCCGTGGTATCACTGCGGGCGGCGGCGGCTTTGCGGGCATAGATCCGGCAGCGCATAGCCAACCAAAAGGAAATGGTGATAAACAAAACGGCCCAGGTGCCCACAAAGGCTGCGAGGGGGGGATAGGCCCGGTATAGTAAGGTCGTTGAAACGATGTATCCAATGATGACGGGCATAAACTCAGAAATCAGCATCTGTAGCGTCTGAGTTACGCCGAGGGACGTTTCACTAATGCGGTGGGCTAAGGCTCCTGCAAAACTGCTGCTCAAATAGCGGTGGGAATGGTGCTGCAAGTAAGCATAGAGCGATCGCACAATCTGTTGACGATGGATGGGATGGCGAATCGTTTGTAAGAGACCCGCAGAACGTCCAAAAACGACTTCCCCAAGACTCAAACTCATAAACAACAGTAGAGGTTGGCTGAGTCCGTCAACAATCAGTTTGCTATCCCCAGCAGATTTCGTGACACTACGGATAATTTCGCCGATCGCGTAGGGCAACATAATGCCGCAGACGGTATGGAAAATCTCCAATGTAACGATCGCTGCATACCAACCCCGAAATTGTTTGACAAAATAATAGATAAATCCAAAGGTTGTATTGGGCAAGGGTTGGACGCCCTCGGCTCGTTGGTAAGACGCTAAAGAACGAGACGTTCGGTTTAGAAATCGACGATCGTGACGTATCAAGGCAGACTCTCCCTCGTTATTGTCCAAAGTTATTGTCCAAAGTTATTGTCAAACTGTTGCAGAATGGCAGGAATCTCATGCAGATGGTCAATCGTGGCATCGGCGGTTGACGTTTCCAGCCAATAGAAATCCCGTTTCCAAATCGTCTTCATCCCAACCCCTTTTGCTCCCTCAATATCTGCTTTTGGATGATCCCCAATAAAAACACTGTGTTGGGCAGTGGTTCCCAATCGCTCTAAGGCTCGCCAAAAAATCTCCGGCTCCGGTTTTCTGACTTGTTCCACTTCCGAAATCAGGATGGTATCAAAGTAATCTCGAATGCCCAATCCATCGATCGAACGATTCTGAACATGCCCTAACCCATTGGTCACAATCCCTAGCAAGTATCCTTGTTGTTTCAACTGATGCAACGTTTCGATGAGAAAGGGCAACGGAAGACAATGCCCCTGAAACTGAGTTTCGTAATCCTCAAGCAAGGCTTGCCAAGGAATCGCCTCAATGCCAAATTCCGCCACCAGCGCTTGATAAACCTGATCTTTCCCAGCGCGACCATGGCAGTCTAGCTCAATAAATCGACTCGTATAATCCGTTTTAGAGACGTGACTAAAAGCGCTAGAAAGCCGATCGTACTGGTTTGCAATGAACCGCTGAATCGATGCATTGCGATCGAGCAAAGTATCATCCAAATCAAACAGAATTGCCTTCACCATTTACCGCACAGCATCCCCTCGACGGTATTCAGCCGTAATGTCATCTAATTTTTGTTTCAAGCTTTCATCCAATTTGACTTCGATCGCTTTCAAACTATCGGTCAATTGCTCAGGACGACTCGCCCCAATAATCGGAGCCGTAATCACCGGATTTGCGAGTACCCAAGCTAGAGAAAGCGTCGTCAACGACAAACCAGCCGCATCTGCAACCGTTCGGAGTTCTTCCACGGTATTGAATTCACGATCGTGCCAATAGCGGTCTTGATAGCGTTCTGCTGCCGCACCGAGCGTAAATCGAGTGCCTGGAGTGGGTGCACCGGCTCGATGATGCTTACCGGTCAAAAGTCCGCCTGCTAATGGATTGTAGGGAATTACGCCCAAGCCTTCTTCCTGAGCCAGCGGCAACAACTCTCGCTCAATTTCACGAAACAGTAAGTTATAGCGCGGCTGAATCGAAACAAAGCGCGTCAGATTGCGAACCTCTGCCCGACCCAAAGCGCGACTCAACCGATACGCCAGAAAGTTAGAAACGCCGATGTAGCGTGCTTTTCCCGATCGAACAATAATGTCCAATGCCTCTAGAGTTTCATCAAGGGGTGTTGAAACATCATCCCAGTGGAGTTGGTACAGATCCACATAATCGGTGTTCAAGCGACGCAGAGAAGCTTCGATCGCATCGAGAAGATGTTTACGAGAAGCCCCCTGATCCCAAGGTGCAGTTCCCACTCGTCCAACGGCTTTCGTTGCCAGAATAAACTGATCCCGTTTGCCCTGTAGCCAACGCCCCACAATTTCTTCTGTCCGTCCAACCGTTTCCAGGCTACCTCCCAATGGGTAAACATCCGCCGTATCGAGGAAGTTGATACCCGCTTCCGCAGCCGTATCTAGAATTTGCTGGGAGGTCGCTTCATCCGTCTGTAAGCCAAAGGTCATTGTCCCCAGAACGAGACGAGAGATGGTTAATCCAGTATTGCCGAATGTAGTGGTTGGTAGTGTCATAAATTCTGTTGAGGAATTTTGTTGAGGAATTCTGTTGAGGACTCTGATTCTGTTGGAAATCTGGACAAGGATTCCGGTGGAAACCTATTGCTCCCACCGGAAACTGTTAGTCGTTTTAGTCGTTTTAGTCGTTGCTCCAGGAACCGTTGCTTTGGCAAGACAGGACTTCGTGGCGCTTCACCAAGTCATCCTTAAGCCATAGCCAATTAAACATTAGCCAAATTAAACATTAGCCAGTGTTTTGTTCGGTAACGTTGACTCCCCACGGGGCAATTTAGATTCGATCGCCGTTCCCTTGAAGAAGTCAGGATTCGCTTCGGTGTAGAGTCGGTAGGGATTCTCAAACACGTAAGCTTGGAAGTCTGCTTCAGAAATGACCCCTTCTTCCACCAATTCCCAGCTTTCTGCCAGGGGCAAGGTGATATCAGGCACATCCCAGTGACCCACATCCGAGGAATAGATGGCGTTAATCTTGGCCCCCAAGGGATTCGCTTTGTCGTTGAAGGCGGCGGCGATCGTACGATCGTCGGATTCAGACCCAAAGAAGAAGGGATTCACCCAGCGATCGCGAATATCTTCAACACGCTCAATTCCAGCCGCTGCAAAGTCCTCCAGTTCGCTGCCGACGGGTTCACGGCTATAGCGGTTAAATGAGGCTCCCAGGACCGTCCGAGTCAGTTCCTCAGGGTTCAGGTCATAGCCCTTTGTGATTTCCCCACCAAAGCGCTCAAACAGTTGGTACAGTTCATTCGAGTTGGTTAGCGCTGGGTTATAGTTTTGCAGCGCCTTGAGATTGCGTTTGCCGTAGCGATCGACCAAGTGAATATAAACATGGGCACCCCAATCTGCACCGCCTTCCAAAAACGCTGCCCGCAGTTTCGGGAAACGCTTCGTCACTCCCCCAAAGAATAGGGCCTTGGCAAAGGCTTGGGAGCCATCGGCAAAGTGACCGATGTGGTTATTCATGTAATTGCTAATGGAGGAACGACCTGTCCAGCCTTGGCTGCCGTAGTGGGTTGTAATGGGTACACCCAGTTCCACCACCTTGGCCCAGAAGGGATCGTAATCATATTCACTATCTAGGCCAAAGAAGTCGATGTAGGAAGCGTATTTAGCAATTTCGGGGAACTGTTCGGCGGGATATTTGTCAGCGATCGATTTAATGGGTCGCCGTACCCCCCCCGGAATGTTGATGACCTTCAATCCCAGGGTGTTTACTGCGAACTCTAAATCCTCGATCGCTTCTTGGGGCGTGGTCATGGTGATGCCCGCCACAGGGGTTAAACGATCGCTATACTTGCGATAAATGTCGGCATGGTAGTGATTGATCGCCCGTTGTAACGCCTGACGATTTTCGGGTTTTGCGCCACCGGCAGCTAAGGCGTTGTTGGGAAACAGGACGGAATAATCTGAACCCTGTTCTGCCTGACGTTCATAGAGTAACTCCGGTAGCGTATAGGTTGCTAGATCCAACGTGTTGCGGGTTACCCGTGCCCACCAGGGCGATCGGAGGGTGCGATAGTATTGGCGTTCCTCTGGCGTTTGCTGATACCAATCTTTACCATCTGCCTTAGAATTCAGGCGATAGTTCTCAGCTTTGCGTAATTCATCCACCAGATGGGATCCGCCATAATGGGCAATATAGTCCTCAAACGCAGGCGTAAAATCATTGGTGTGCACATCCGTATCAATCACGGGATAATCAAGATTGGTGCGGATAGCAGCAGAACGGGAAGTATTCAAGCGGCTAGATTCAACCATGGTAGGTGTCTCCAAAAGTACAGTATTTCCCAGCACCTAGATTGACTAGGGACTAGATGGGCTCTGATCTGGGGTGATCTAGATCTGGGGCGATCTGGATCTGGGGTGACCAGCGGGGGTATCGAATGTAGCCCTCAAATGTGGCCATCGAATGTGACGAGCGAACCATTTGGTATGGTTAGGTTTTCTGCTTGTGCAAAAGAGTGAAATACAGGATGGGGTTGGATTTCACCCATGACTAGCCATACCAAAGCCTTTGCTATACGGCGACTAATTGCTTCTGCGATCGCGCAATTGCCAGTTGATTGTCTGGCCGCCGTAGACCGAGGTTTTCCCGCAGCGTCTTGCCTTCATACTCAGTCCGAAATAGGCCGCGCTTTTGTAACACGGGAATCACCAGGTTAACGAAATCCTCTAAGCCTGTGGGTAGGATCGGCGGCATGATGTTAAATCCATCCGCTGCACCGTTGTTAAACCATTCTTCTAACTGGTCTGCAATCCCTTCAGGAGTTCCGATAATAGTACGATGGCCTCGGGCGGTAGCCAGTGCCAGATACAACTGACGCAGGGTAAGATTTCCGCGTGTTGCTAGATCCGCGACTAATTTCAGCCGACTCTTATTGTTGTTAGTGTCGTTGGGAAGTTCTGGTGCAGGATCATCTAGGGAATATTGGGTTAAATTAACCCCTTTGTAATACTGCCTCAAAATGCCCCAGGCAACCTCATCATGGATTAAGGATTGCAGAAATTCGTATTTCTCTTGGGCTTCTGCTTCCGTGCGACCAATGATTGGAAAAGCACCGGGCATAATTTTCAGATCATCCGGCGATCGGCCATATTGGGCTAATCGACCCTTAACATCTGCATAAAATGCCTGGGCATCTTCTAGGGTTTGATTGGCTGTGAAAATCACTTCAGCAGTCCGTGCCGCCAAATCTCGCCCTGCTTCGGACGCTCCTGCTTGCACAATTACCGGATATCCCTGGGGGGGACGACCCACGTTCAGGGGCCCTTTGACAGAAAAATGTTTGCCTTGATGGTTGAGGATGTGGAGTTTCTCCGGCTCAAAATAGATCCCTGACTCCCGATCGCGAATGAACGCATCATCTTCCCAACTATCCCAGAGCCCTTTCACCACTTCCACAAACTCTTCAGCCCGCTCATACCGCTGACTATGTTCTGGATGGTGCGCGAGTCCAAAGTTGGCCGCCGCATTTTCATTCCCAGTGGTCACCACATTCCACCCAGCGCGCCCGTTGCTGAGATAGTCCAACGAAGCAAACTTCCGGGCTAGGGTATAGGGATCTTCATAGGTAGTGGACGCCGTGGCGATAAACCCAATCCGCTCCGTGACTGCCGAAAGCGCCGAGAAGAGCGTCACGGGTTCAAAATGGACAATCTTACCATTTCGACTTTGGCTTTCAGGAGCCCCACCCCAAACACCAGGACTATCGGCCAGAAACACCGCATCAAACAACCCTCGTTCAGCCGTTTGAGCAATGTGTTTGTAGTGGGCAAAGTTTAATCCAGCATCAATTTGGGCATCGGGATGTCGCCATGCCGAAACATGATGGCCTGTGGCTTGAATAAATGCCCCTAAACGCAACTGACGTAGCTTACTCATGTTCTTTGACGTTATTTTTCACGGTGCTGTACAAAAACAGAATCGCTAGCCTGGTCAACTATCTGTAGCCTGTAGCGATGACTTTCGTAGTGCTGATTCTCGTAACACTGATTCTCGTAACGCTGATTCTCGTAACGCTGATTTCTGTAGTGATCGCTTAAGTAGCTACACACTAATTATTAGATAGTCTAACTTTATAGAAAGCCAATCACCTTGTCAATCCTAAATATTTTATTTTAGTGATATTAAAAACTTGTTTATGTTGCTTAGTTTTTGCAGTTTTAACATCTGTAGAAATGTTTTTTATATTGCAATTAGCACGTGTTAGATTCTATTGAATCGATATTGTATTGATGGGTCAAGGAAGATCGATTTAACATATAAATCCGAATAAAAAAGCCTCCAAATTTGGAGGCTGAGAGAGGATAGTAAGGCTAAAGAAAGCACTTAATTGATCTTGATTTTACGACATCCTTGAACCAGCTTTTGACTAGTCTACTACCAGGATAAAGTCTATGACTTTTGGTAGTTAGGATGCCAACGTAACCAAGAACGTTCCAAATATCTAGCAACACTATCTGCTAGTTTTCCAAATAGAGCATACATGACGATCGCAAGAACAATCACATCCGTTTGCATAAATTCCCTTGCATTAGTTGCCATATAACCGATGCCGGAATCTGCAGCGATCGTTTCAGCTACAATCAGAGTAAGCCACATAATGCCAAGGGAAAACCTGACACCCACAAGGATGGATGACATAGCTCCTGGAAGAATAATTTTCCAGAATAACTGCCAAGCATTTAAACCATAAACACGACCCATCTCAATCAAACCAGGATCAACTTGCCGAATGCCATGGAAGGTGTTTAGGTAAAGTGGGAACATAACCCCTAGGGAAACTAGAAATAACCGAGCTTCATCACCGATTCCAAACCATAGAATCACCAAAGGTAAAAGTGCAAGGTTAGGAATCGTCCGCAACATTTGCAGGGTGGTATCAAACAGCGACTCTGAAACCCGTGAGATTCCGTTAATAATACCTAGGGTAAACCCAATTCCGCCGCCAATAATAAAGCCACTAATTGCCCGTAGGGAACTAATGCCTATATTTCTGGGCAGTTCACCAGATTGAGTCAGCTTAATCGCTGCTGTCACAACACTAAGGGGGGCTGGAAGAACCTGTGGAGGAATAACCCCCATGACTGCAAGCAATTGCCAAAGCAAAAGAACAGTAATGGGAAATATCCAGGGTAGGAAAACTTTAACCTTAGGGTGCTCCAAGTTAATTTGAGGCTTTTCCTGAGAGTAATGCTTCCTTAAAGAAGCTTTGATTCTGAAGGTACTCATGGAAGTAAAAGAAACTCATAGAACGGTAAAATTGCTCGGGAACAACCACTTGTTTCCTTGCTGGGACAGCTTGCGATATACACCCTCTAAGAATCTATTTTCGTAGGCGTACATACTTTCCCAATGAACCCCAAATAGGAACTATGCTTGAGCACCCACTAAAGTCTCAACTGAAAGATCATTCTTTCGCATCACTCGTTGCAAAATAATTTCAACCGTTGCTGCAAAAGCTGCACTGGCTCGGTGTCTGGGACGAGGTAAGTCAACCGGAATATCCATCACAACTTCACCATGCTCAATTAAAATCACGCGATCGGCTAAGGCGACAGCTTCTTCAACGTCATGGGTAATCAGAAGTGAAGTAAATTGTTGCTCCTGCCACAGATCTTCTAGCAATTGCTGCATTTCAATCCGAGTTAACGCATCTAATGCCCCTAAGGGTTCATCCAGCAAAAGTAAGTGAGGTTGGCTAGCCAGAGCTCGAGCGAGGGCGACTCGTTGGCGCTGCCCCCCAGAGAGCGCAGCAGGCCACTCATTAGCTTTTTCTTCAAGCCCAACGGATTGTAAAACCTGCAAAGCCCGAGGTTGGCTGCCAACTGCGCCCAGTAATCCCAACTCAACATTTGCCAAGACCCGTTGCCAGGGCAGCAGTCGAGCATCCTGAAACATCATCCGTACTGTAGGGTTCAGTCTTTGGGTTCGTTGTCCATCTAGTAAAACACCACCTGCACTTGGTGTTTCTAGACCAGCAATCAGGCGTAGTAGGGTACTTTTACCACACCCACTGCGACCCACGATCGCGACAAATTCTCCTGGCTTTACCTCCAAATTCAATTCTTTGAGAACGTTATTTGTCCCAAAAGACTTTCCTAACCCTTCAATAACCAGATGTGTTCCAAGACGCTCATAGCTCATACCGCAACCTCTAGTGAGAACCCCAGGTGATTAATTATCTTAGTCATAGATTAGCTATAGAGAAATACAATCTAAATCACTAGCACTAATAGAAAAGCTAACAGTAAAATATAAATGGGTACGTTTACTGTGAGCCTGTTTCTATCGGATTAGACACCCGTTGATTAGGATGCATCACTCTTAATCCATAACCAAGAAATTTTTCACAATACTGTCATAGCCTTTCCTAAAAACTTTATTAATCAAGTGGTCTTTACTAATAAAGCAAGAAGACTAATCAAGTAGAAAGTGGCAATTTCTACCCGATGCTTCTCAGTATAGGTGGATGACTTTGCGAACACAAAGTACGTTCAATACTAAATAAAAGTACTTTTTATACAAAATACTGAGTTCGCCCCCATCCCCTAGTTACGCTGGTTTTATTAAATTTTTCTAAAAAAATACCCCATCAACACTGGATGAGGTATCAGTATCAGCAAATAGCAAGTACCTGAAGTCGATGCCTGCTATCAAGTTTGATTTGGTCTAACCAACATATTTGGGTCGTCACCATACCTTTAGCTAGAAACAGCAAAAGTTAGAGGTTACTAGTTAGAAGTCACAAAGATGATTGCCCAAAGATGATTACCTAGGAAAAAGTTTATCTCGAGGTTGAACCGATCGCAACCGAAGATGACACAAACTTAGCATACCGTTCTATGTAAAAATCTACAGAATTGGCAATGGATTGAATAGCGGGACGAGCTTCTAATGTCTTCCACCAATGCTGTAATTGAGGGGTATCTTGAGGAATTGTAAACTGACGTAAAGATTGAAGGGCTGGAAGGCGCTCAAACCAAGGATAAAACGCTAAATCCACTAAAGTAAGCTGATCCCCAAGCCAGTAAGTTCCATCCCCCGATCGTTTCCCAAAGACTTCAGATTCGATGGAGAGTAATGCTTCAGTTAATGCTTGTCTGCCTTGCTCTTGTTCCTCTGTATCCTTACCACGGAGTAACTTGCCAAAGGCGCTGGTGAAATGGGTATTGGCATAATCAATCCAGATGCGAGCGATCGCCCGCTGACTAGGATGACTCGGGAGTAATGGGGGTTCTGGAAAAACCTCCTCTAAGTACTCGTTAATGATGGCAGATTCATAGATTTCTGCATCCCCGTGTTGAAGGGCCGGAACCTTTCCATAGCGGGAAATTTGGGAAAACCAAGCTGGCTTATTTTGAAGATCGATCTCAGTTAACTCAAAGGGAATCTGCTTTTCTAAGAGCACTAAGCGAGTTCGGTGGGCGTAGGGGCAAGCAGTGGCACTATACAGATGAACTTTGCTCATGGTGTGATGGGGTTAAAGTTGTGGGATGGGGGTAAAGACGGCTCCGTTAAGAAGCAGTCTGATTTAAAAAGCAGCATTAAGACACCGCCTCGTGCAAACAGCCCAGGTTATAACCAAGTAATTTCTTCCCGAAGATAGCGCAGGGCACCAAAAACGGTATTCTCTTCATCTCCCGAGTGGGGTGGGTCGCCTTCAGCCGTCGATCGCGGGTGAAAGTGCGGGTTAATATACTCCCAAACGATATCCCCCTCGGGTGTGATTTCAAAGAATCGACCGCAATCTCCTTCCGTAATGAGTGTATTGCCGTTGGATAGGCGCTGAACCCCAGCAAAATTAGGACTAAAAAAGGAAGAGGGCCGTCGATCGTGATATTCCCAGACAATGGTTTGCGTTAGGCGATCGACTTCAATCACCCGGGAATAATGCTGGAATGGAAACTGGTTTTGGATGCAATGATCAAGAATTAAGAAATGACCATTGGGTAGCTCCTGGGGGCGCTGTTGGTGGGTCAAAACTGCTTGCCCCAATTGCCAAACCACTTGACCTGTGGCGCGATCGATAATCGCCATCGTAGAATGCTGACCCGAGCTGATCAGAATATGGCCATCGGATAATTCCTGGACAGAATTACCAGCGACCCATTCTAAACAATCCTGGTGACTATGAAGCCAATCCCTGCCCGAATCAAGGTGCTCATAGGCATACCAACTCCAGACCCGATGCCCCTCCGGTGTGACTTCGTGCAGGACATGCCCATAGATTGCTTCATCGGCGATGGAGGTGTCTTGCTCCTGGCTTGGTAGCTTGACGGTAGGTGGTAATTTCTCAATGCAAAATATGAGAAAGTTCCCGTTGCGTAAACAACAGGCATCATAGTGATGATTGGGATGGCGATATTCCCAAACAACATTTCCCCTACGATCGATTTCAGCAACGACCCCTTCAGACCGACTGTTTTCCACCCCTAGACTCCCCTGCAAGTCGGAGGAATTGGGGGTTGGCAGCTCATCTGCTGCAACGTTTCTATCTGCCCTAACGGTCCCATTGTAGAAAAGGTTTCCATTGGGGAGGAGAGAGGCGCAGGAAATCGGCGGATAGGGAAGCTGCCATTCCTGAATCATCCGACCTTTGAGATCAATTAAGTAGACCTCCTGTGCCGACCCAGCGGGGGTAAACAGGGTATAACCCGGACATAGGCGGTAGTGATCGAAGGCCCGTAGGCCAGCACCACGACGACGAATCGTATTTTGATCAGCGGTGGAAAAAGAGGGATGAATGCTCAGTGGAACGGTTGATGGAACGGTGAGTTGCAATCCAAGGGTCATAGGAAACGTCAGAAGATTAAGAGAGGATGTTAGCGGAGTTTAAAACCCAAAGCATTGAGGGTGTCTCGTAAATGAGCGCGATTGCGGAGGGCGTCGGCAGTGGCAATTCGATCGCTCGAATGTTCTGACCAATCTCCTTGGGCGGTCATATTCTGTTCAGCGTAAAACTTCTGCATAATTTCATCGTAGGTTTTGATGGCAGATTCCTGGATGGCTAAACTATATTGCTCTCGGTGCAACACAACGGACTGAGGCAGGCGAGGTTTAATGGCCGTTGGTTGGCTGGGATCGGGATAACCAATACATAGCCCAAACACAGGAAACACCTTAGGGGGAAGGCCAAGCTCGTCAGCTACTGCTTGAACACTATTGCGCAGTGCACCAATATAAACAGTTCCTAGCCCGAGGGATTCTGCCGCAATAGCCGCATTTTGTGCCGCTAAGCTTGCATCGATCGCAGACATTAAAAACATTTCGAAGTAGTCTAATCCCTCATGGGGTAAGCCTCGCTGTTCAGCAATGGAATTGAGGCGAGCCAGATCCGCTAACCAGACTAAAAATAGGGGAACTTGGCGAATATGGGCCTGACCATTGGCGAGCTGGGCTAACCGATCTTTGCGATCGGGATCTTCCACTGCAATGACACTCCAAGTCTGAAGGTTAGAAGACGTTGCGGCGGACTGTGCTGCTGCAATGAGAACCTCCAAGGTTCCCACAGGTAAAGGTTTACTGAGATAGGCTCTCACAGAAGAGTGAGACAACAGAGTAGTAAGGCTCGTATTCCAAGCCTCATCAAACACAAGGTCTAGGGCATACCCATACCGCTGGTTCAGCAATGTTTCTTGGAGATAAGGCATCTCTGCAATTGAGGTCATAGGTGGCAATCGGCGTTACAAAGGAGAGGAGCGCAAAACTTGCAAAAATGAAGCGTATAATTCTGATCCATCTTCAGCAAAATGGGTACTGTAGCTAATTCCGCTATCACTGGGCCAACGCAGAACAAGATGTGTGTAGGTGGGATTCTAGCCACCTTCCCATTCCACTAATTGCCCGCTGACTGGCCTATCCCCACAATTACCCACAAGCTTTTTTAGTCAAATAGGTTAGTCAAATAGATTGAATAGTGTCAGTCTTGCACAGATGATCTGCAAGCTCATGTATATCGAGTTACCAAATTATCTGCTGATCGTATAGTTAGAATATCTAACTATATGCTACAAATAAATATAGGAGTCGATTAGGAGCTTAATAGAAACTAACTTGGGCACTGCTCCAACAGCTTGCCAGTCATTTAATTTTTGACAGTCATTTAATTTTTGACAGTCATTTAATTTAGGTCACGTAAATTAGCTTCAGCAGTTTTCTGATGATGACTGGTTGCCGGGGATTGGCTCAAAGCTCAAGCGCCTTCTATCTGACTTTCCGCCACAGCCAAGATACATTGACTCAATAGACAAGGACTTAATAAACAAGAGGGATGAACAACCGCAGACAATCGCTTAAGCAAGATGCCTCAGAACCGACAACTTTGGAGAGTACAACCTTGGATAACCACCTGTCAGGGGCGATTTTGACCACTCACAACCTAAGTCGCCAGTTTGGCTCCTTAACAGCCGTCAATGATTTAAATATCAGAGTTGCTCCTGGCGAAGTCTTCGGTTTGCTAGGCCCCAATGGTGCAGGCAAAAGTACCGCCATTAAAATGCTCACGACGTTACTGCCACCTAGTAGAGGTCGCGCAACGATCGCCGGATTTGATGTGGTACACCAAGCATCAGCTGTGCGTCGGTTAATTGGGTACGTTCCTCAAGCCCTTTCCGCCGATGGCACGCTAACAGGTTATGAAAACCTGCTGATTTTTGCCAAGTTGTACGATATTCCAACCGCCCAGCAACGACACCGCATTGATGATGTGTTGGCCTTTATGGGGCTACAGGACGCGGCCCATCGCTTAGTTAGAACCTATTCTGGGGGAATGATCCGTCGTTTAGAAGTTGCGCAATCAATTTTGCATCGTCCTAAGTTGCTGTTTCTGGATGAACCTACCGTAGGACTGGATCCCTTAGCTCGTAGCTATGTGTGGGCCTTGGTTCGCCAGCTCTGCGCGGAGTATGGCACAACGATTTTTCTCACCACTCACTTCCTGGAGGAAGCCGATCATCTCTGCCAAAGGGTCGCGATCATGCATGGCGGGCAAGTAATTGTGACGGGTTCCCCAACGGATTTGAAAGCATCCCTCGATCAGCCAAATGCCACGTTGGATGACGTTTTTATTCACTACACCGGGAATCAAATGACTTCAGGAGTCAATTATCATGAAACTTCAAGAACTCGGCGAACCGCACAACGCTTGGGTTAACCCTTCCTTACGCCATCCAGAGACTTGGTGGCGGGCGATCGCGGAATTAGTTCGTAAAACCCTGGTGATTAATGAGCTGGAAATTCGGAAGCTGCGCCATGATCCCAGTGATCTGTTCCTACGGGCTGCTCAACCTACCCTTTGGTTACTGATCTTTGGGCAAGTCTTTACCCGACTGCGAGGCATCCCCACGGGCAATTTACCCTATTTGGATTTCATGGCCGCTGGAATCCTAGCCCAGAGTGTCCTATTTGTGGCAATTTTTAACGGCGGAATGACTATTATTTGGGAACGGGACTTGGGGATTGTTCACAAGTTTTTGGTCAGTCCCACGCCCCGATCGGCGATGGTTTTGGGTAAGGCTTTGGCGTCGGGGATTCGCAGTCTATCCCAAGTGATTGTGATTTATGGCCTTTCGCTCCTGTTGGGGGTGAAGTTGAATTTTCATCCCTTCGCGATCGCGGGTGTGATTTTAATCGTTCTGCTGGGAGCCGCTTGTTTTTCCATCTTTTCGCTGATTGTTGCCTGCTTGGTTAAGTCGCGGGAACGGTTTAATGGGATGGGGCAACTGATGACCATGCCGCTCTTTTTCGCGAGCAATGCCATTTATCCCATCAGCCTCATGCCCCCCTGGTTACAGTTTATCTCCCACCTCAATCCGCTGACCTATCAGGTGGATGCTTTACGGGGAGTCATGCTGGCAAACGGTCAGACCACCTATGGCTTGGGGTTGGACTGTGCAGTCCTATTTTTTGCGGTGGCGGTGTTGACGGTGATCTGTGCGCGGCTGTATCCGAATGTAGGCAGATAGTCTGGGCTAGCCGCTAAATCCTAGTATCCTCCAGAATCTTGGTGTCTATTAAGGGCACTGATTCCCGGTAGAACGACTTTCCGAGCGAGAAGGCTGCACCCAGAAGAATACCTACACAAAAGTATCCCTCTGCGACGACAATAAGGTAAGCTCCTAATTTAACAAATTGGCGGATCCAATTATGGATAGGTTGGGAGTTTCTCTACCTTCTTACGGGTTTTTAGAACCGTTATTAGCCAATGGGATTGCGAAAAACAGCTCAGAAAACTGTATCTAATAACTGTGCTGCCAAGGTCATGGAAACCGTTCCAATGGTGATGCGCTTTATCCGCGCGGATATGCGTGCACGAGGTTCCTATGAGGAACTATCGGTACCACAGTTTCGTACACTCGCGTTTCTCGATCGCAATCCAGGGGCTTCTCTTTCAGAATTAGCGGAACATTTGGGAGTAACGCGAGCCACAGCCTCTGCCAATACTGAGAGGCTGGTACAACGGCAATTCATCGATCGTTGTGATCATCCTGAAGAACGTCGTCGGGTGGTCTTAAAGCTAACGACTGCTGGCCGGGAACATCTCCAAGCGAATCGTGAACAGACTCGTAAATATATTGCGAATCTATTGAGTTCCTTAACAGAGGAACAAATTTTGGCCATTGATGAGGGGTTGACTCTACTGCGAGATGTTTTTGAACAACAGCCAGGGACAAAGTAAGATTTTAGGGATAAACTCCTGATATACCGTGAGTTAAATATACATGGCGAAATAACTCTCGTAGATCTCTGCATTGGTTGATAGCGTCAGTTCTACTTGTTCATGATCGGAGTCGATCGCAAGATCAGTCCTATCGATCTCTTGGTGGTTGGAAAGAAAATCGCCACAAGACTCATTGGCTGGAATCGCTTCATTCATTTTTTTAGGATAACTGAGTCCTAAATGGCTCATGATTGTAATGAATTGTTCGCGGCTACGATCGGCAAATCTTGGATTGAATCGCTTTTCTTCTCCGATCGTCGAAACTGAACGTCCTTTGTAATCATGGCCGGGATAGACTAGGGTTGGCTCCGGTAGGGTGAATAGTCTTTGCGTGACTGCATCATAGAGTTTTCCGGCATCCCCTCCTTGCAGGTCAGTTCGCCCACATCCCCGAATTAATAAAGCATCTCCCGTTAACAAATGGTTATTATTGACTAAATAAGCCAGATGGCTATGGGTATGACCCGGTGTAGCGATCGCTTCTACTTGGATTGATCCCACCAGCAAAACCTCACGATCGGCCAGAGTGTGATCTGCGGATTGAGCAGTCGCGTTTTGCGGGACCATTACGCGACACCCGGTTTGCTGTCGTAGCCTTCCGGCTCCAGTGATATGATCAGCGTGAATATGTGTTTCCAAGCAGTAGCGAAGACTTAACCCGAGATCATGGAGGGTTTCTAAATCTCGCTCAACTTGTTCCAAAACCGGATCGACCAAAATTGCATCCTTAGTTTGACTGTCGGCAATCAGGTAAGTGTAGGTACTCGTTTCTGGATCAAGGAACTGGCGAAATAGTAATGTCGATAGTAATGTCGATGGGAGTCTTGCTGAAGTTGTCGCTACTGCTTGATTGGAAATCACCGCAGTGGTTGGCTCTGCTATAGGCGTGTACACATCGTACACATAAGGTGTAACGGGAAGCACACGTACAGGGAGAGATTGTAAAACCGTTGCGGCTAATGCCTGAGCCTGCTCTCGCAACTCTGGAACCGCTATCGTTTCCCATAAATTTCCTTTGCGTGGCGTGCCTAACGTATAAAGGGTGCGCGAGGATCGCCCCTGAGCGTCTAGTATTGCGCCGTCATCCGCTGTTTCTAAGCCTAAACCCATGGGATTGGGGGCAATGAGTCCCTGCTGACGCAAACTGATCATCAGGGGGTGCAACGATCGTTGGTAATCCGTTTGAATCCCGGTACAATTCACTACCCGCTGAACGGACAAAATCCAATTCTTAGTTTGGAAACGTGGTCGTATTGTAACTGCGATGCCATCCTGATTGCGTTGATAGTCCTGAATTCGACCTGCTGCGATGGTCAATTGCCCAGAATCCAGCATGGCTTGCACCCGCTGACCGATTTCCGGGGCAATGCGGTGGCGATGCACATCCCAATAGGGAACGACATGGCGCAAAAAGCGTTGCTGTTCTGTCGGCGGCAATTGTTGCCAAAGTTGTTGCGTGATCGGACGCAGAGAGTCAATGACCGATCGCCAATCGTAATCCTGCGTTTTGGCTGATGTGATTTCGACGCAAACCTGTTGCCATAGACCGCGAATGCTTTTTGCAGCATTATCTTGGGTGATGAAAGTTGGATAGGGTTTGGTCGATTGATGGGCTAGCGGCAATAGCCCTCGGCGCGAGACTGCATAAATTTTGCCACGATGTTGGCGTTCGTGGAGGGATACCACCATATCCACCATTGTTAACCCAGTCCCAATCAGTAATATTGGGGCATCCGGGTCGAGTTCTGCTAAGGCATCGGTTGACCAGGCATGGCGTAGGTCGATCGAATCTGTGCATCTCGAATCTGCACTTCCCAAAGCTGGCAATGATGGTGCAGGCGTGACTGCATTGCCCAAGGCCAAGACGACCCTATCAGCATTAAAACTATCGCCATAACGGAGAGAGACGATCGCGCCTTGGATGGTAGGTTCTATGGCGATGACTTCATCAATCACACGCTTCAGACGGACTTGGGTCGCAGCAGTAGCCTCAGCTTCCTCCAAAATAGATTGAATATAGAGGCCGTAGATTGGGCGGGGAATGAAGCTGCTGGCGTTTAGGTCATCGGGTAAAAATGCGGCTAATTCATTGCGATTATAGTAAAGCCAGCGGAGCAAATGCCCAGGGGCATTGGGAAAGGCACTCATTTTCCCAGCAGATACATTCAGTAGGTGCCGATTCGTATTGGTACTATAGGCCACGCCTTTCCCGACCTCGTGACTGCGCTCAATGAGCTTGATCAGCAAGGGTCGATTTGCAGTTTTCAGGAGATGGGCAGCGACGAGAGAACCACTAAAGCCTGCTCCAACGATCGCGATCGTGGTTGGAGAATCAGAAGTTAGCATTTTGGAGACCTTATCATCAAGTCATATCAGAAGTAGCGTGAATAGATTTTAAAAGTGAACGTCCTCTTAGTACTGGAATAATTCAGATTAGCATTGATTCAAGCATACTGATCTCTTACGTTAATTTTCAGAAAATTATTTCAATTTTGTATCCCAGACAACTATAAATCTGTATATAAATAACTTTCTTTTAGCTGAATTATGTGAGAAACTTGGAAAAATTTTTGTGATTTATTCAATTAATTACATGCAATTAATCGCATGCAATTAATCAAAAGGATGAACCTATGGGGTAAGCCCCGATTGGTATTGCGCCTCAAGAGACAGGGAATAAACCCAAAGAGATTCAAGAAAATCCTCGCAATTGCTAAACCTTGTATGGTGAATCAAAAAAGTCGTAGAGTTTTTTGGGGTATTTTGCTCGGTATCACTACTATCTTGGTATCTAGCTGTACCAAAAAGTTGGATACCACCAAACTAGAGGGAGAAATTCAACAGCAGGTTACGCAACAAGGAGGGAGTTCACTCAAGACGGTCACCTGCCCTAAAAACATTGAATTGTTAGCAGAAAAAGGATTTGAATGTGTTGGAAAACTCGAATCGGGAGAATTATTTGCAATCCCTATAAAACAAACTGATGGCCAAGGTACAACCACTTGGGAAGTCTCCAACACCCAGGGGCTATTAAACCTAGCTCAATTAGAATCACTATTTCAAGAAACCCTTCAGAGAGAAGGACAATCTTTAAAGATTGATTGTGGTGAGGGGTACCGATCGGTCAAACCTGGAGATCGGTTTGAATGTAAGGTAGCTAAAAGTACGCAGGAGACGGCTCAAGCAGAACGTCCAGAGACATCTGATGTAGCAAAGATGGCGCAAGCGACCACTGGGAATCAGCCTAAAAATCCAGTTAATCCAAAAATTGGGAAAACTCAGGTACCAGAAACGATCGTAGTCACGATCGATCCGCAAAACAATGTGAACTGGCAGCAGGTTCTCCCCGCCTCAACGGTACAAGTTGCGAGTGCAAGGTTATCAGGGGCTGAAGCAAAATCAGCGAATGCTGCCGGAACGGTTATGACGACTCAAGATTCGCTCGAAAAATCAGGTGAATCCCCCACAACTTCAAAGATCGCTCCAGAGGATAGGTTGAAACTATCTGCTGAGATGATTAAGGATCTCGATCGTATGGGTGGTGGAGATGCTGAGTAGATCTCAATCTGTGATTAAGAACTGTAATTAAGTTATGAGTATTCTATTGAGTAGGAGCTATAGCCCGATCGAGGGAACCAGAAACAACCAATCAATGTTCATTGGCTAGTAATGGTACCGTTTCTCCTAGATAACGGTGTAGTCAACGCTATTCATACTAAATTTAAGCCAAACAATTGGAGAAGCTCTGTCGGTGAGGCTACAATCCAATTTGCGCCTTGAGCTTGCAATTCTTGGAGTGAACCATAACCATAGGTTACCCCAATCGCCGCCACCTGATTGAGTTTCGCGCCAATGATGTCATGCTCCCGATCTCCAATCATGACAGTTGTAGTGGCTGACAGATTTTCTGTCTGGAGAATATACCGAATCAAATCCCCTTTTTCACTACGTGTACCATCGAACTCACTGCCATAAACCCGATCGAAGAGTGATGATATCGAAAAATAGCTAATAATCTGATTTGCATAAACCTGCGGTTTTGAGGTTGCAACAAATGTACGATAGCCTGCGACTCGAAGAGCTTTGAGGGTGTCTGGAACCTGAGGATACAAAGTACTTTCAAACATTCCTAAGGTGGCATATCGTTGACGATATAAAGTCAGCGCTTGCTGAATTAGGCTGTCTTCAACACAATGATGCCCCTCTACAGGCTCGTCTCTATTCAGTAATCGGGCAAAGCTCCGATGTAATGGTGGCCCTACACACCAGCCTAGGGCTTCAGGATCAGGAACTGCATATCCCATCTCCGATAGAGCATATTGAATAGACCGGACGATACCGGGTTTGGCATCCGTCAAGGTTCCGTCTAGATCAAATAAAATCGCACCAGGCATAGATTAGCCCACTGAATCAGGTTGCACCGAATTGCAAGCATTTTTGATTACTTTAATTTATCAATTTGAACAAAAAGACTATTTGCCTTTATTGAATCAAGTGCCTATCGTAAAAGTAGGCAGGATATATCTATAAATCTTAACTCGGTGCACATCATGTTTGACTCTATGTTCAATGCTTTAAATCAACAGCAATACCAACAAGGTCAGCACGATCGCGATGCTGGGCTCTTGCCCCAAAGTGAGAATTCTACCTACCTTGAAGGGTATCTCAAAGGTAGGCCAGCAGGGCTAGATGGGATTATTCAGTATTTTCCGACCGTTGACTTTTATCTCAAATGGAAATTTGACAAAGTAGCACCACCATCCGCCTAAGTCAGGCTTAGTCGAAAGATGGTGCTTGATGCATCGGCTATCTAGAACAATAAACTATCTAGACGAGTGCTGCCACAGCCTGATCAGCTTGGTTTTCAGCGGATTGCTGGAATGCTTTTGGTAAGCTTCTATTGAACACTGCACCTTCCACAACTTCCGACTTGAAGCCATTCGGCCCAACGGGAATATCACCCGTGATAGTCGTGCGGTAGAGCACACGCTCTACGTCAATATGGTCAAGATCTTGGGGAGCCAAGTGCGCTGTGGCACGGTTATCCCAAAAGGCAATATCGCCATTGTTCCAACGGAAGCGGGTGGTATAGGCGGGTTTGGTGATTTGATTGAAAAATAGCTCTAGTAAGAGATCACTTTCTTGGCGCGAGACATCGAGAATCCGCGCTGTAAAGCCAGGATTAACGAATAAAGCGCGTTCTCCAGTTTCTGGATGCACTCGGACAACTGGATGGATTGAGACAAGGGGATTCTTGCCAATCCGTTCAGCAAATTTGCTGGTCGGCGGAATATTGTAGCGAGCCCCAAACCGATGCTCTGCTTTTAAGTTATCTGCTAATTCCCGCAGTGGTGCTGATAATCCTTCATAGGCCGCAACCAAGTTCGTCCAGGTGGTGTCCCCTCCAACTTCGGGCACATTAACGGCGCGTAAAATTGAACCCGCCGGTGGATTGACGGCTGCTGTTACATCCGTATGCCACTGGTTTTCGTAGCTGGTGCGCCGCAATCCATAACGCTGTTCAAAGCGGCTACGATCGATCGGCAGAATTTGCTCAAATCCTTCAGGCGGCTCATCTTCGTGGGGGTGAGCATAGGTCACTTCACCAAACCGAGAGGTAAAGGCAATTTGCCCTGCATGATCAAGATGTTGGTTTCGGAAAAATACCACTTTCCATTGCAATAACGCCTGTCGGATTTCTCCGATGACTTCATCACTCAGTTGCGCAGACAGATCAATCCCCTCAATTTCTGCGCCTGTAAAACCAGAGGTAGGCTTCACTTGAATATGATTGTAAATGTGATTGTCGCTCATACCCAATTCTCCCAATTCTCAATTGTATGGTGGCTAGAGTAATGGCAGTGAGTCCACGGTTACTTCATATCGACAACGCATTCCTAATGCATCCACCCTGAATTGCTGTAATTTAAGACTAAGAACGTTTAATACTAAGAACATTGCTCTCCAGATCGATTCCAAAACTGTTGAGACAATTTTATTTCACTCTTCCTAGAATTAAATAAAACAATGTATTCAGAGTTTTTGCTCTAGCAATGTCAGCCAATAGCTCAGTTAATGCTTCTTACAACTAAAATTTTTTGCAATCAGAAACCATTTCCAGCAAGAAAGCGATTGCAGAAGTATTCCGTGAAAAGCTTGTGTGGACTCGTTGAGGCCAGTCTAACGTAGTCCTATTCGAAATGCAGGTAACTCCTAGCACATTTTCCAGAAAACAATTGATTTAATTGATCATGGGGCAGAATACTGCAAATATACTTTGGGAACTAAGGCTTCAAGATAGGCTGGAACATCCCTCTTATTCCTCTAGTTTTACTTAGCCCTTGCCGTCAGGAAATTTAATTCTGCCTTAATCCACACGGTGATTTGGGAAATCTGTGAAGAAAACCAAATTGCGCCCAAGATGCAGGCAGCACCACAGATCATGAGTGCCGTCGGTGCAGTCATCGCTTGAGCCATACTCCCTGCAATCAAATTTCCAAAGGGCATCATTCCTACCATGGCCAATGCATAAAAACTCATGACACGCCCCCGTTTATCATCCGCCACCAAGGTTTGAATAATCGTATTGCTACTCGTGATTTGCAGGATGCTGAATCCGCCCACCAACGTCAATAGCACCAACGATAAACTCAACTCTCGGGACAGGGCAAAGGCAATCAAGCTGAGACCGATCGCCGCTTGGCCAACCATAACTAATCGCTCAAGGCCCAAAATTCCCCGTCGCATACTGAGATAAATGCAAGCCACTAAAGACCCAACCGGGGCAGCAGTGCCTAGGGCCGCCATCGTACTCGCATTTCCCTGTAAGACCTCAGCCGCCACCACTGGCATGAGGGCAATATGGGACATACCCATCATGCTCTTCAAAGCCAGGAGTAACAAGATAGCCCAAATGGGCCGTATTGAGTGGACATATTCCCAGCCTTCCTGTAACTTCTGCCAGGTTTCCTGGAGATTCGTTTGCTGGGGTTCTACCTTCGCGGGCAGGTCCATCGCCTTTAGGGTCACGATCGCAGCAAGATAGGTCAATGTGTCGTAGAGAAAGCAAAACTTCACCCCAACGCTAGCAATGAGAATGCCACCGATCGCAGGCCCCAAGACCAGTGAGGAACTTAACATGACTGAATTGAGCGCAATTGCATTACTCCAGTCCGATCGTTCATCGACTGTCTCAGTCACGATCGTATGCCGCACCGGCATATCTAACCCCTTCAATAGACCATTGAGGATGCTCAGAATCAAGAGTGATTCAAAGCGAATCATATCTAGAAATGTCAAAACGGTCAGCGTCATCGATACACTAATGCCCAGTATCTGAACTAGCATTAGGAGATCCCGCCGACTCCAGCGATCGGCCAATACGCCTGAGAATGGGATTAACAACAGGGTGGGCAGAAATTGTAAAAATCCTGCTAAACCCAGCAACCACGAAGATTTAGTCAGGTCATACATCAACCAGGGAATCGTTAACTGCTGGGTCATAAAGGTACCCGACATCGACAGCAGTTGTCCTCCAAATAGCAACCGAAAATTACGCCATTTGAGGGCGGGTAAGCGCTGATAAAGCGTTTTGCTGACTCGATCCCCTAGTTGCTCGTAGTACTGCATGAAAATATATTTCGTTTAACGAACTATTTGATTATCTAATAATAGTTCAGAATACGCTAGTCAATGGAATCATGAGAAAGCCTAAAAAATCTCGCGATCGTTGTTACATACAAACAATCGCGAGATTTTGTGTCAACCTGCTTATTGGGCATCAAATTGTCATAGAGATTCGGACTAGCGTTTCATCTTACTGAACTGAAACGACATATCCTCTTGAGCCTGGGGCATTTGTCCCTTCGACCAACCGACATCGCGACGATAACTTCCGAGCAATCCAGAAGCAATGAGTTCCGCTTCATCCACAAAGGCTAAAGGATCCACTTCCGGTGAAACATAGAGGGCATCGACCGGACAATACAACTCACACATAAAGCAAGTTTGACAATCGCTTTGCCGCGCAATTTTGGGAGGCGCATCCGGTATGGCATCAAAGACATTGGTCGGACAGGCATTCACACACAAATTGCAACCCACGCAGCGAGAACTGCTTACAAGTTCAATCATTGCAGAACAAGCTCCTTCTCAACATTGGCAGCAGACGGTTCGATCGCAGCAGTCTTCACCCACACCTGATCCAATCCACCACTAATCACGTAGTGCTGTTGTTTGGGATCTTGTTCGGGATAGTCCGATCGCTTGTGCATTCCGCGCGATTCGGTACGGTGTAATCCACTGTTGTACATCCACCGAGCTGTGGCAACCATTGAAGCCGCTTCACGCGATCGCAAAAGATTCGAGGTCAGCGGCGTACTATTGCGGATCTCTTTCCACAGTGTATCTAAACGTCCCAACGAATCTGACAGGACTGCTTCCGTGCGGAAGAAGTTGCGATCGTAGGGGAACACCTCCGCTTGAGTTGCCTCCACCACTTCATCCGGTGAAATGCTCTGCTTACGTTCCCCACGCAGTCCGGCTTGACCTAATCCTTGTAGCGATCGCTGATGCGCACGATTTCCCAAGCTCCGAGCATAATCCGCCGCTGCTTCCCCTGCCCAACGGCCTGAAGAAATTGCCCAAGCTGCGTTGTGGCTGCCACCTCCGGTGAATCCACCACAAATCAGTTCTCGGGTCGCAGCATCGCCAGACGCATACAGCCCTGGCACGGAAGTCGCACAGGTCGAATCCACAATCCGCAATCCTCCCGTTCCCCGCACCGTTCCTTCTAGGCGCAACGTTACTGGAAACAGTTGCGTAAACGGATCAATGCCCATCCGATTGAAGGGTAAGAAGAAATTCGGTTGCGCTCTTCGCATCCAAGTTTTGACTTCTTCCGTAACGCCCTCTTGATCCAATCGAGCATAAACGGGTTGGCTCATCAAAGTTTTGGCAATAATACCGCGACCGCGATGGGATCCCGCTCCTTCGATCGGCGTTCCATCTTCGTAGTAGAAATTCGCCCAGGCGTAGAACCGTCCCTTGGTTACGGAAGAGAAAGCAGGCGCAAGTCCATAGGCATTCGAGAACTCCATTCCCGAGAGTTCTGCTCCCGCTTCTGCGGCCATCAAGTAACCATCTCCCGTCAGCACATTTCAACCGAGGGCTTTGCTGAGAAAAGCGCATCCACCCGTCGCAATCACCACAGCTCCCGCTTTGACAATCCACTGTTCTCCCGTTTGGCGTTGAATTCCAGAGGCTCCGGCAACTCTGCCTTCTGCATCGACTAGCAGTTCCAAGGCTGGACTATGGTCTAAAATTTCTACCCCGGCTCGTCGGATTTTTTTCCGCATTAGGCGCATATATTCCGGCCCCTGGATCGACTGACGCTGGGACAGACCATTCTCATCGATCGGGAACGGATAACCCCACTCTGCAACCAGATTAATATTCTCAAAAGGTAACTACTCAGGCTTAAAAAAATAGAGAGTTTTTACAAGAATCCAGAAAAAGCAGTTAATTTAGCATTCTATTAGGGACTAGAGATTGAATCTGTGAGTAAACCTGCGCTTCAACCCATCCAGCTC
>NZ_JACJRC010000027.1 GCF_014697025.1 Alkalinema sp. FACHB-956
TTGAAAAGTGTTGGGCTTGGTTGAAAAGTCGGATTCGTCGCCAGTTAGATCAGTACCCAACTTTGCGCGAGGCCATAGAAGCTGTCCTCCATCAGGCAGCGTCCTAACTAAACTGGCTACAGCTATATCAATTGCAACTCGTAAAAACACGCTCTACAATTCCAAGAACTTGTGAGACAATCGCGCAAGCTTTTATCAACCTGTGGAAAGTGCCTTGCGGTTTTCCACAAGTTCATTAACCAGATTTAATAAACACGGCTATGAACTCTACTATTTCGCTGTTTGCTGAGCTGCCCGAACCCCTCCACAAAGCTTTAGCGCAATATGTTGAAACCCATCCCAATTGGGATCAAGACCGTACGATCGTCGCGGCTTTATCCCTTTTCTTAATGCAAAATTCCCAAGACCAAGCCGCAGCCAGGGTCTATCTAGAAACGTTATTTGGGCAAGCTTGATTTCAAGCTTGAAACTAAGTCAGGCTTGAAACTAAGTCAGGTTTGAAATTAAGTCAGGTTTGAAATCAAGTCAGGCTTGAAGTTGAGAGTTGCGATTGAGTCAGGCTTGATTTAACGACTCACTCTTTTAGGCAGCATTGCTGTTTTGCCGTTCTAACCAATCAAAAATCTGATCCAGTTGCCGCAACGTGATCAACCCATACTGCCAGAGAATCATGGGTAACTGACTGGGCGCGTGTTGAGAATTATTGAGCGCTAGGGCGATCGAGTCCGCTGGAAGTAATAGCTCGTCTCGAAGGAACTGCACTAAGGGATGATTCGTGGGTTCCATGAATTGCACCCTCCTGAACGTTAGGGATTTGAGAAATTAGGACGACATTTTTAACGGGAACAATGGGGGAAATCATCTTACGAAAACAGTTTTACGGCGTAAGCACTTGACTTCGTAAGAACAGCTCAGGAACTACTTTAACAACAGGAACCGACTCTAGGCCCAGCTTGCCTTAAGCCTATCGGCCAAAAAATAGGCCAAAAAAGTCTTTGTGATATTCTGCCTTATCTTTGACCAGAGGAACCAATTTTTTGGATTTCCTTATTATTCGGGTGAAAGTCATCAATCCAAGATGAGTACTCTCTAGACAACAATTAAACGTAATTCCCCCTTCGTAATTCCCCCTTCGTCGATCGTGCACCTGAGACGCTAGGAACGCTGATTGTTGCGGCACGAGTGAGGATGCGAGCCGCTAAGACTATGCCCCGATCGCGCCGATCGCTACAATAGAAAGCAGCCCTTGGACAGTAAACCTTGGGCAGTAAACCTTGGCCAGCAAACCTTCGGACGGACGCTAGACATGACTGTTCCTTCGGAACTTGAGACAACAACTTCGGATCTGACTCCAGTGAATGCATTGTCTGGAGATGCCTCAACCTCTGGGGAAGACATCAACCTGTCTAAGTCAGCTCAAGTTGAGATCCAAGATGACGAGCTGACGGATGATGAGCTAACAGATGATGTCGAAATGTCAATCTTTGACCATCTAGAAGAATTACGGCAGCGCATCTTCTACTCATTGATCGCAGCAGGGGTTGGTATCGTTATCTGTTTTACGCAGGTGCGCCCGATCGTGCAACTGTTGGAGGCTCCGGCCAATGGGGTAAAGTTTTTGCAACTATCCCCAGGGGAGTTTTTCTTTGTTTCGATCAAAACAGCGGGCTATGCTGGCATTCTCTTGACGGCTCCGTTTGTGCTGTACCAAATTATTGCCTTTGTCACCCCTGGCCTAACCCGTCGGGAAAAGCGCTTTTTGGCTCCGGTGGTGTTAGGCTCCAGCGTGTTATTTGTGGGCGGACTCGTTTTCGCCTATGTGGCCCTGATTCCCGCTGCGTTGAATTTCTTTATTTCCTACGGCGCGGAAGTTGTGGAGCAAGCTTGGTCGATCGATCGCTATTTTGAATTTGTCCTACTGCTGATGTTCAGCACGGGCTTGGCCTTCCAAATTCCGATCGTTCAGGCACTTTTGGGCTTTTTAGGGATTCTCTCCTCGCGGCAGATGTTGGCCGGTTGGCGCTATGTCCTAGTAGGCGCAGCCGTCTTGGGGGCAGTCCTCACTCCTTCGACGGATCCACTGACTCAAAGTTTATTGGGTGGTGCGGTCCTTGCCTTATATCTCAGCGGTATTGGTTTAGTGAAGCTGTTAGGAAAGTAACTTAGACCTGAGATGCGATTCTATCAGTGGCATCTGCATCTACAGATCCATTCCAGCACCATGCTCACGGAGCCAAGCCACCCGATCGCGGTACTCTGGTAAAATCCTATCGACTTCATACCAGAAGGCGGCGGAATGGTTGGGGTGAATCAGATGGGCTAGCTCATGGACAACGATGTAATCCAAGACATTCAGGGGAGCCATCATACATTTCCAATGAAAACAGAGGTTGCCCTGGGGCGAGCAAGAGGCCCAGCGGTGTTGGAGTTCCATGACGCGGACTGAAACGACTTGAACTCCCATCTGTGACTGAAAGTAGGCAATCCGCTCACGGATCCAGGCTTGGCCTTTCTTACGGTAGAAGGCTTTGAAGGCAGCATCAGCGTGAGGGCGGGATTGCCGATCGCGGCTCAGACAGAAGTAACCCTCTTGGAGCTGAAGGGCTGGGGTTTGAGCATCAACTAATTTGAGGCGGTAGGAGCGACCCAGGTAAAGAAATCCTTCGCCGTTGACGTATTCCCGTTGAACCCGTGAAGCGTTGAGGGTTTCCCACTCAGCTTTATTTTTATAAATCCAGCGTCGCTTGCTTTCAATCAGCGCTGCGAGGTCATCATCAGAAAGCTGGTTCGGTACGCGGACAGAAACTTGGCCATCGCGCTCAATATAGATGCTGGCAGTCTTTCGATTGCTGCGCTGAAGATTATATTCAATATCTTTATACTTTTGCTTCATTGAACCAATTCCTGATGACGCGCCCTGGTGAGATCGATAATGGCTGTCTCAAGTTCAGCACTGTGTTCGATCATCTCATCAATATTACTTTCTAGAATCAGGTCAGATAGATTTCCTCGGAGTTTTTTTACTTCGGCATTATTGCTCCAGAAATTAACAATGTTAATCGTGTCTTGCAGGTACTCAATGATTTGCTCGACAAGCTGTTTGATGGTCTCTTGATGAGTGCTAGGAATGCTTCCACCAAAAGCAATTTGGCCAATCCGATCGTAGAATGGGGCAGCAGCTCGACTCACGCCATCGGGATTGTCTTGACGACCTGTTTCCGCTTCATTACGCAAGCCTAAAAGTGCTAGACTAAGCGCTTCCCAGTCGTCTTGGTGCTTCTGGATTAAGGCTTCCAGCTTTTCGCTGAGACTTTGGTAGAAAGCAGGGTCTTTTTCGAGATTAACTTTGCAATGTTTGCGGAGGGCATGTTCCATCTCGCTGGCTTTGGCCTTGGCACTGGGCTTACGTTCGATCGATTGGATAAAGGCGGGTGAGAATAATTCGATCGGAGGAATCTGGGGGTTAATGCCTTGGCTAATCAAGTGCTGGTCAATCAATTCACGGATTTTGTCGCCGGAATCAGAGAAATTTAGGGAGGTGTCTTTGTAGCGTTCTTTGACTTGGTTCATGATGTAACCAAACCGTTTTGCTGGAATTTTATAAATATTAGCGACAGCATTAGGCAAAATGATATCCATGCTTTGGAGAAATTGTTTGAGATATACCTCAAAGCTCGATCGCTGATTGAGGTCTTCCATCAGTTCGATCGCTTGCTCAAGGATGGCAATTTTCTCAGGGAGGTCGGGAATTTGCTGGTTGACAAAGGCTTCAATTTGCTCAACACCGCCTGCTTCAAAGAGTTCGATCAGACGCAAATAACGGGTTTCTAGGATTGGGAGTTCATGGTTGATATTTTTGAGGGTTTGTTGAATGTCTTCCTGGTCTTCCGCAGCATAAATCGATAGAGCTTCTTGGAGGTGCTCGGTTAGACCAATGTAATCCACGATATAACCGCGATTTTTACCTGTTGCAATGCGATTGACGCGGGCGATCGTTTGGAGCAGGTTATGCTCACGAATTTTCTTGTCGATGTACATGACTTGTTCGATCGGGGCATCAAAGCCCGTCAAGAGCATGTCACAGACAATGAGAAAGGCCACGCCTGTATTGACTTTATCGGGGTCATCATAATCAAACTTGCGTTTGAAATTGTCAACCGCGTTGACCGATTTGGCATGTTTACGCGCGTTGGTAATTTCGGCTTTTTCATTGGTGCCGTCAGTGGAGAGAATCACAGCAGACTGAAGAAAAGCGATTTTTTGGCACAAGTCGGGGTTTTGGTATTCTGCGGCGATGTCTTCGGGCATGGGTTGATTGCTTTCCCATTGCGTTTTGTCCCAGATCGGTTTAGCTTGTTCCAAGGCCAACCGATCGGCGATGGCTTTGTCGATCGCTGTCTTGTAGCGGACGGCGGCGAGCTTGGAACTACAGACGACTTGGGCTTTGAAGCCGTTGGGCAGGATTTGGTCGATGTAGTGATTAACAAGGTCTTGTGCGATCGCGGCGATGCGATTTTTGGCTTCGAGGAGGTCGCCGTTGGTGCCCCATTTTTGTTTGAGTTTGAGGATTTCGGCGGCGGTGCGGTCTTGGATTAAATCGTCAAATAGTTTCCCTTTCTGGCGAGCTTCTTGCTTAAGGATTTCTTGATTAACACTTTTGCGCAGTTGGGAGGTAACGTATTGGCCTGCGGCTTCTTGGACTTTGCGATCGAATTCGGCTTTGGCTTCGATGCTAGTCGTGGCAACTTTACCTTCATAGAGGATCTGGACGGTGACCCCATCTTTGACGGCATCCTGGAGGCGATATTTGTCGATGTATTGGCCGAAGCGATCGACGGTCTTTTGCTTGTCTTTGGTGACAATTAAGGGGGTTCCGGTAAAGGCAAGGCGGGTGGCATTGGGAAAGGCTTCAAATAGGTTATCGCTCAGGTCTCCAGCTTGGGTACGGTGGGCTTCATCGATCATGAGCAGAATCCGATCGGATGCATTGACGAGGCCAAAGCTCTCGTATTCGGGAATATCGTTTTTCGATGAGGGGGTGAGGGCGGTTTGGAGGTAGTCGGGAAGTTCCGATCGGGCTTCTTGGAATTTATGCACCATCACCATGTTGAGGTCGGAGGTGCTGGTTGCTAGTTCGGTTTTGAGGGCGGTGCTGCTGCTGATTTTGTTGACGGCTTCACCAGTGAGGGCGGCGGTTTCACCCAGTTGCTTTTCAAGGTCGGTACGATCGCAGACCAGGCAAACTTTGAAGTCTTTGAGGTCTTCGGTATGGCGCAGTTTGCGGATGGTGAAGACCATGGTGAGGCTTTTGCCGGAGCCTTGGGTATGCCAGATCACGCCTGAGCGTTCTTCTGGGCTATTGCCAGCGCGGAGGCGATCGATGATTTTGTTGGCGGCGCGGTATTGCTGGTAGCGGCAGACAACTTTGACGCGGGTTTTGCCAACTTCCATGAAGATGATGAAGTTGCGGACAATATCGAGCAGGGTGGCTTTGGGTAGCATCCCTTGGATGAGTTGTTCTTGGGGGCGGGCTTCGCCGAGGGGTGCGGTATAGGTGGCGTATTGGTCGGGGTAGATGGATTTCCAGGGGAAGAAGTATTCTTCGGCGGTGGCGCTGATGCTGCCGACTTCGGTTTGGGTGCCGCAGGTGCGGATGAGGAGTTGGTTGGTGTAGAAGAGGCGGGGTTCGCCTTCGCGCAGGCCAGCGGCTTGGGTGTCAGGGCGTTGGTCGCTGTAGCGCATGAGCTGCTGGAAGGCTTCGTGCATGGGGTCAGCGGCGGTGTTGTCGGGGACTTTGCATTCCACGACGACGAGGGGGATGCCGTTTACGAAGAGTACGAGGTCGGGAATGATAAATGCTTTGGTGCCGCCGGGGGTGTCGAGGCGAAATTGATTGATGGCGATGAAGTGGTTGTTTTCAGGGTTTTGGAAGTCGATCAGGTGTACTTCTGGGTCGGCTTCGCCAGTGACTTCGTTGGTGTCTACTTGGTGCTTGTAGAGCAGATTTAGGCGTTCTTCGTTGGTTTCGAGCAGGGGCGCGGTTGAGGGTTGGTTGAGTTGGTCGTAGAGGTCTTGGAGTTGCCGATCGGTGAGCCAGGGTTGGCCGTCGTCGGTGCGGTTGAGCTGGCGCACTTGCTGGCGGAAGATGGTGGGGAGGATGACTTGGCGGAAGTCGGTGCGGAGGCTAATGGTGGGGTCTTGGGGAATGCCGGGGCCGTGATCGATGATGTGCCAGCCGAGGGCGGCGAGTTGGTCGAGAAAGGGTTTTTCGACGAGTTGGTATTCTGACATGACGATCGGGCGGGGTAAGTTGAGAAGCGGGAAGTTTTAATAATAGTTTGGCGTATTTTTTCGGCTAGGCGTAGAATTTCCAGAAATTTATCCCAAGATTGGCGGGTTTAGCGAAGGCTGGGGGGAAATCCCGATCGAGGGGTGACGCTATAATGCAGGCAGATCGCGGGAATTTTTGCGCCTAAGGATATAACTCAAGGAGTGTCACTCAATGACCTCGGTTCAAATCACGTCTCAAGTGAATATTGACTTGGATCAGTTGCTGAGTGGTGTGGCTCAGTTGGAGACGGCTGAGTTGGAGCAGTTTGTGGGGCAGGTGAATTTGCTGTTGGCGCAACGGAGAGGGCCGAATTTGCCCCAGCGGGAAACGGAGTTGTTGGAGCAGATTAATCGGGGTTTGCCGGAGCAGATTCAGCAACGCTATGATGCGCTACAAATTAAGCTGCATGAAGAATCGATTTTGCCGGAGGAGCATCAGGAATTGCTGGGGTTGATTGATACCGTGGAGCAGGCGAGTGTCGATCGTTTACAGGCTCTGATTGAGTTAGCGCAACTGCGTCAAATTTCGTTGGATGGGTTAATGAATCAATTGGACATTCATCATCCGCCAGTTTATGCCTAGACGCTACATTACGGTTGCGGAGCAGCAGCAGATTATTGCTAGGGCAGGCAGGCGTTGTGAGTACTGCAAGAGCACGATCGACCATACGCCGCAGTCTTTTGCCTGTGAGCATATTCTTCCAATTGCGGAGGGTGGTGAAACGGATCTGGAGAATCTGGCGTTATCCTGTGGGGGCTGCAATGGGCATAAGCATACGAAAACCCAGGCGATCGATCCAATTAGTCAAGCTATTGTGCCGCTGTTTCATCCTCGTCAGCAGGTTTGGCGTGAGCATTTTACTTGGAGTCTTGATACGTTGCGGGTGATTGGAATTACGGCGACGGGAAGAGCGACGGTGAATGCGCTGAAGCTGAATCGGGCCGGGGTGGTGAATCTTCGGAAGTTGTTGATTATGGCGGGGTTACATCCACCGGATGAAAATTAATCATATTAGTGATTTGAAATCGTTACGAAAATCTTTATGGCCATGGTTTGCGGGTGGTGATAGGGAAATTATAGCTTGGGGGCTTGGCTAGGGGGAGGCTGCGGCTGTGTCAACGGTGACGCGGACTTTTCCGGTGAGGAGATCTTGCATCAGGCCGGATTTTTGACTTCGCAGTTTTCTTAGATTGTTTTTTTCCTTATCAATCAGTCCTCTGACAGATGCAACACGATCGATTATTTTTCGCTGTTCTAATTTCTCAGGTACAGGAATTATCAGTTTCCTGACAATTGTTTGAGAGATATTGGTTTGAGACTCCGCTAGTCCTGTCTTCAAAGTTGATAGATACGTTTGCGTGGACTCAGATGATAATGCTAAAGATAAGAATTCTGCATCTATAGAGCTTTTTGGAACTAGCCTGTATAGTTTATCCGACATCATTAGTTTCTCTTGAGTCGAATAAACATAAGCTACCACACCAACACGCGAATTAGGGCCACCTCTAGTTATAAAGACATCACCAACTTTGACCTCATATTGAAAATTAGGCTTTAGTTTAGAAGGTAAACGCTTATTCTCTAAAGAGTTATATCCGTCCCAAACAACAGCAGTTGTCTTTAGAATTCCCCATTCCCCAGGTGCTGCGGGTTCACTATCACATTCAGGACTTTTACCTTGTTCAATACATACTAGCTGATTCGCAACTACTGACTCTTCCCACTCTTTCGGAATCCAACCGATCGCGCTTTCCTTATACAGTTCTGGCGCATCCTCAAACGTAGGCCGCAGCTTACCCGCAGCATCCACCCCACGGGTAAATAAATCATGCATCATGCCCTGTTTGATGGTCTGATATTTGGCGATTAGGGCTTCGGTTTTTTCGATGAGATTATCGATCGTGGTTAAGATATTAGCGATTTTTCTCTGCTCTAGCAACGGTGGAAGTTGGATTGGTAGCGACTCAAGAATAGAGGTATTAATTGAAGTTCGAGTCGTTCCAACTGAAGCTCCTGAAATAAATTCTTGAGACTTTTGATCTAGCAGCGCATACAAAAAATATCGAGGCTCTAAATTATCATAGGGAACTCTGATGCGGAGCGTTTGGCCAGAAATAATCCAACCAGCTTGCTCATCCGTCACAAGAAAGCAGCTACCCACACGACCCACACGACTAAATACAATATCTCCAACCTGCAAGGAATATCGAGCTAAACGTTGTGCATCTTGTTCAGAAATTCTTGGTAAGTCATTTGTAAGTAAACCATTAGGGCCAATATTGCGAATTAATAGAAATGGTATACCTTCTTCAAGATAGTCATCCGAATGCAGTTGACTCCCAAAAGGCCCAGTTTGGACAGTAAGTTTACTTTGATGGCCTAACTCAAAAATTGTCTTTTTTTCCCAATGGCTTTTCTTACTCATAGCCCAACTCCACCAAAAACCGATTCAACTTCTCCGCCTCAGCATCCCGCTCCGCCAAAATCTCCTTCAGCGTCACCGCATACTTCTCCCAAAGCCGCTCCACCGCCGCCACAAACGCCCGCACATCCTGCCGCAAATACCCCTCAAACTGCCCCATCACCAACCGCTCAAACCGCGCCATAATCAACGGCTGCGCCTCCTCCGGCGAAATCCGCTCCCGCGCCTGCTCCACCAACTCATCCCGCCGCTTCTCCACCTCCCGCACATTCGCCTTCAATTCCTTCAACTCCGCCTCCAACCCCGAATGCCGCGCCAACCGCCCATCGATCTCCCCAAGCCGACTCTCCAACCCTGCGATCAGACCCTCCATCTCCGCAATCTCCCGCTGCTTCCCCTGCCGCTCTGCCGCTGCAAACCCCGCCTGCTCCATCCGCTTCACATCCTGCCGCATCACCTTCACCAACTTCAGCCCATTTTTCCGCTGCCCCTCCAAATCCTTCCGCTCCTCCTTCAGCGACTTCACCAATCCCTTCGGCAACACCCCCTCCTCCGACTCCTCCGGCTCCTCATCCTCATCCCCCGTATCCACCGCCGCAAACAACCCCTCCAACTCCGCAATCCGCCCCTGATCCCGTTCCAACTGCGCCAACACCTCCGGAAACTGCGATCGCAAAATATCCTCATCCGGAATCAACTCCGGCCCCCAACCACTCGCCGCGATCGACTTCAGATCCGCCCCCACCTCTTGCAAATAAGCCGCGATCGCCCCCCGCACCTGATGCTCATCCAAAATCCCCTGCGGCTCCAAAGCAGGAACGATCGACGCCAAAAACTTCCGCCGCACCGCAAACGCATTCCCCGACTCCGGCAACCCCTCAATCAACAACCGCTGCTGCTTCCACCACATTTGCAACGCCGATCGAAACGTTGCCTGCTTCGCCAACACCCCATCTGACCCCTCAATCAACCGCCGAATCTCATCCTTCGCCCCAATCCCGATCGCAAAATCGCTATAATCCCCTTGCTTCCGGGCCTTAAACAACAACGCCCGCACCCCCGCATAATGGGCAAAATACCGCCCCAACGCCTCAATCTCCCGATTCGGGACACCCCCATTCAAATGCGCCCGCACATCCTGCGGCTCCGGTGGCGGACTATTATCCACATACCGCCGAATATTTAAATTAAACTCCTCCGCCTGCAACTCCTCCCGACTCACCAACCGCGAATAACTCCCTACCTCCAACCGATTACGATACACATTCGTAATCTTCTCAATATCCTCCGCCCGCAACGAATTCTGATTCTTCCCTTCCCGATACTCCCGATCGGCATTAATAAACAACACTCGATCGCGCTCCCTCGCCCCCGATCGGTTCATCACCAACACACAAGCCGGAATCCCCGTCCCATAAAACAACCCCGCAGGCAACCCAATCACCGCCTCCAAAATCCCATCCTTGATAAATCGCTCCCGGCAAGCCTTCTCCTCACCCCCCCGAAACAGCACCCCATGGGGCATCACCACCGCCATCCGGCCATCCGCCTTCAGCGACGACACCATATGCTGCACAAACATCAAATCCGCCTTCTTCCCCGACTCCGGCAACCAAGTATGAAACCGCTCCGGAAACTTCAGCCCATCCCGCGTGTAATTCTGCGAAAACGGCGGATTGGCAATCACCCGATCGAACCTCACAACCTCCCCATTCTCCACATGCAGCGGGTCTTGCAGCGTATCCCCCTGCTCAATCTTCGCGCTCGTAATCCCATGCAAAATCATATTCATCTTGCAAATCGCCCAAGTGCCCCCATTTAGCTCCTGCCCCGCCAAAGCCAAATTTCGCGCATTGCCCCCCGTCTCCGCCACATACTGCTGCGACTGAATCAACATACCGCCCGAACCCGCACAGGGGTCATAGATCGACATCCCCTCCCCCGGCTCAATAATCTGCACCAACGTCCGCACCACCTCCGCCGGCGTATAAAACTCGCCCCCTTTCTTCCCCGCCGTATCCGCAAAATACTTAATCAAATACTCGTAAGCCGCCCCCAGCAAATCCGGAAACTCAAAATCCCCATTGCTCAACGGAATCTTACTAAAGTGCTGGATAAACTGCACCAACGTCGCATCCGACATCGGCTTCTGGCCCACCTTCCGATTGAAATTAATCCCCTTCAGCACATCCTGCAACGCATCGGCATTCGCATCTTCGATCGCCGCCAATGCCTTATTCAGCCCTGAACCCACCGACTGCTTCAAATGCTGAAGCTGACTCCAATGCGCCTCCTCCGGCACAAAGAAGTCGTATTTATTTCGATTCGCCAACTGCTGCTCAATCAGCGCAGGCTTCATCCCCTTCGCCTCATAGCCCTGCCGCAACGCCTCCCGATCGGCATCGAACTGGTCACTCAGCCGCTTCAAAAACAGAATCCCAAAAATATATTCCTTATACTCCGAGGCATCCATATTGCCTCGCAGAATGTCACAAGCCTTAAATAGCTCGCTTTCCAGCTTGGAGAGAGTTAACTTTTGGGGCTTCATAACACACAGCATCCCGATCGAACTGTCGCATAATACTTCGCATTTGCTCGATCGTCAGCAAAACCACAGGAACAATTCCCCCCCTTTTTCAGGTGACTCACTCTGCAATCTGAGCAGGTTCCGATACCTTCGGTTTGAGGCGTTTTTGAATCAGGAAACCGACAAAATTTAAAATCTGATCCATCAGAAACGCCGTAACCATAACCGCGATCGCTGCATTCACCACAGGCTTTAAACTCTGCGTTCCTTGGTTATAGAGATCCCAAATGTAGCCTCCCAAGGTCTGATTACTCGACAGAAGAATATCCGCCGTGATCATGACCGACCAAGCCAACATCAGCCCAAAGCGCAAGCCTTGGAAAATGCTGGGAATCGCAAAAAACATCTGGTTTTGGTGCCGTCTTGCCCGTTGAATCCCAATCGCAGTGTAAATCGCCACAACCCAGAATGTACTGAACGCCACCAGTAGCGAACCGATCGGCTCAGTCTGTTTCAGCAGAATGAGGAGAATGGGGATTAATAACACTGCAGGCAGAGAGGCCGGAATCTGTAACAGATACTTGGCAGCACCTGCCGTCCACCGATTCAACCCTAGCAACGTCCCCAATACCAAACCCGACACCGCCGCTGGCACAAAGCCTGCTAGCAGCAGCACCAAAGTTTGCACCAACGCTGGCACAACAGATGCATTCATCACCAAATCAGGAGCACTGGTTTCCATAAAGCAATGGGCAAAGGCAAGGTATTAAGAGCAAGAGGTCAAGCGCAGTGGATCAAAGCGCAGTGGATCAAAGCGCAAGGGGTTCAGCGCAAGGGGACAAGCATCCGGGGTTAACGGTCAGCGCATCATCAACGATCGAGTCAGCTCTAACGATCGCGCTATCCAGCCTGAAGATTGTACGCCAAAAAGATAGGGTAGGCCGTTCACCTACCCACCTTAAAAAGCAACATTCACCAGAACAAAGTTTTAGATTCTGAAAGAGCAAATTAAGCCGTCGGTTCAGGGGTACTTTCAGTCGTCACCTGTTGTTCCAATGCTTGTTTTTTCTTTTCGGCATCCAGACGACGCTTGCGAGCATAGAGTTGAATACTCGCAGCAAAAGCCACCACCATCAAGAGAATGACATAGCCCGTTGCATTGGTGGGAATGTCATTCTTAAACACCGCCAACATCACCACCACCACTAGAAAGAAGGTGGGAAATTCATTCATCCAGCGAAATTGCTTTGAGGTCAGTGGCGTTTCCCCCGCTTCCAACTGGGCAATCACCCGCCGACAGAAAAAATGAAACACCACGAGCACCCCAACCAAGGCAATCTTCACATGCAGCCAGGTTTGGTGTAGAAAGTCCGGTTGCACAACCAGCATCCCGATCGCCATCGCGATCGTCACAATCATCGCCGGCATCATAATAATGCCGTAGAGGCGTTTTTCCATCAGGGTGTACTGTTCCCGCAGGATGCTGCGCACGGGTTCAGTCTGCTGTTCCTGGGCTTCGGCATGGTAGACAAACAGGCGGGGCAGGTAGAACAGACCCGCAAACCAGGAGACAAAGCCAACGATGTGAAAGGCTTTAAACCAAAAATAGGGCATAGATTAAAGTCAGGATGTGAAAAACGCCTGACTGTATTAAAGGCAATGTCTTGTCCCTAAAGCAAGGGGGAGAGGGATGCTTTAGCGCGATCGTTGCAACACACGCTGTTTCTGACGCTCTTGGTTCCGCCGGAGCCGTTCTTCCGTTTGGAGATCAACACAGTGGGGGCAATGAATCCCCTCCTGGTACTGATCAGACTGCCGTTCCGCGATCGACACCGGATGGCCACAGGCGAGACACAACTCGTAGGAACCTTCCTCAACGCCATGGGTCACCGCCACCCGTTGATCAAACACAAAACATTCCCCATCCCACAGACTCTCTTCCGGGGCCACTTCTTCCAGATACTTCAGAATTCCGCCCTTGAGGTGATAGACCGTTTCAAACCCCTGGGACAGCATATAGGCCGAAGCCTTTTCGCAGCGAATCCCTCCCGTGCAGAACATCGCAACTTTCCGATGCTGGGTAGGATCCAGATTCTGCTGAACGTAGTCCGGGAACTGGCGGAAGGATTCCGTTTGGGGATTAATCGCCCCTTGGAAGCTCCCAGTTCTGACCTCGAAGTCATTGCGGGTATCAATCACAATCACCTCTGGATCCTGAATCACCCGATTCCAATCCTGGGGATCAACATAGGTACCCACCCCCTGGGCTGGATTGACCTCCGGGCGACCCAAGGTAACAATTTCCGGTTTCACTTTGACCTTTAGCCGATAGAAGGGCTGCTGATCGGTATAGGATTCCTTGACTTGCAGATTAGCTAACCGAGGATCCGATCGCAATTCCCCAAAAATCCCATCGATCGCCTCCCGCGAGCCACTAATTGTCCCGTTGATGCCTTCCTGGGCCAGCAAGATCGTCCCTTTAATTTGATGGGCAAGGCAGCGATCGAAGAACTGATCCCGCAGCTCATGGCAATCTGGCAAAGCCACAAACTGATAGAAGGCAGCAACTACGATAGACATAATGGGAGAGATGTAGAGTGGGTGAGGGGTAGAAAAAAGGTGATGAATTAGATGACAGACTCGTTATCTAATCAGATTTTGCCGGAAAAGTCATCTTTGAGGAGCGGCGAGGAACGCAACAGCCCCCGGCCCAGTCCTGAGCCCCCGGTCAAATCCTTCTAGAAATCGTCCTAGAAATCGTCTTCGTAGCCACCGCCACCACTATTCATCGAGCTTTCGTTATCTCGGCGGGAACCCAATAGCTCCAAACGATCGACCAAAATGACCGGGGATGAACGATTGGCACCCGTATTGCGATCGACCCAGGTATCAAACTTGAGGGATCCCTTAATTCCCACTAAGCTCCCTTTCCGCACGTATTGCTCAGCCACCTCCGCCTGACGTCCCCACAACTCCAGATTGAACCAATCCGGCTGATCGTTGTTGCGACTGTTCCGATTGACCGCCAAGGTTAAGCGACATTTAACGCTCCCCGATTCAAAATACTTGACATCCGGATCTCCGCCGACGCGGCCCACAAGAGTAATGACGTTTAAGCTCATGACCTTTAGTTTCAGTGCTAAGGTACTGGTGGATAGGTTAGCTTCCCTATCCTAACTAGAAGATTCCCCGCTAGCGCAGAATCTTTCAGGTTTTCACCGCTTTCTATGGCCGCTTTGTGGCAGGGATCGGGCACCTCCTCCCAGGACGATCCAGCTCGCCGTGCCCCACTCAGTTCAGCCGATCGTTGCACCTGTTCCCGCAACCTTTTACGAGATCTTTGAGATTTATGTGGTTATATAGATGGATACGATCGGGTAGCGCTTTCACCTCTGCTGCTATTTTCCAGTTAGCTGGATTTTTGATCCAGCAGGATCAGCGCAAATGACAGTAGGGCGTTGCGCGAGAGTAAATCGTTCCATGCCAGCCATGCCCAGCCAAGGGATGCACAACCACAAGGTTTGCACAACCACAAGGTTTGCACAACCACAAGGTTTGCACAACCGAGGTCTGTACAATACATCTATTGCACAAAACAATTGTATTGCATAAAACAATTGTCATTAATGGTCATTTCAGGGGCATTGCTAGACATTTCAGATACCTCAGGCAGCTCAAAAACAACTCACAGCCCAAAGCAACTCAGCCTTAAATCATCTTTAAAATTGCATTTTTTCCGCCTGATTCATTGCTTTTACTAATTACTGCCTTTATCCAGACTCATCATTTTCTCCTATTTTCTCTGGGTGTTTTTATAAGCAGGTGTTTTTTCTAAGCCAGGTTGTCGCAGTCATTCATTGCTGAGCGAGGAAATTTTGCCCAAACCTTCTTATCTTTATTCGTAGTTTCTACAGAAAAAATCATCGCTGAATGTAATAAATGAATCTTGGAATGGTAAATTATTGCCAATTTAACCGGGTTGCCCTTGAACCGTGTGTTTACTGCTCATAGGAGACCACCAGTTCATCCTTGGTTTAGCGATCGGTCGTCTAGACGATGGTCAGAAAACATACTAGAATCCACCTTTGTTTCCACCGTCCACAAACGCCGATGTTTGACCAAAACAGTCTGGCACCAGTAAAGTTAGACTTTTCAGTTGACTTTCAAGTTGGACTTCCCATTGCAAGGGTGGCTGGGCTTCAGGAACGTTGTCGTTAGTACAGAAGGCAGAGTAAGTCGTGGGTCTTTTCAGTCGCTTTTCCCTGTCCCGTGATATGGGGATTGATCTGGGTACCGCTAATACGTTGGTTTACGTTTCAGGGAAAGGCATTGTCCTACAAGAACCGTCCGTAGTGGCGATCGATCAAAATGAGCGCGTTCCTTTGGCCGTTGGAGAAGATGCCAAGCGCATGTTGGGGCGGACACCGGGAAATATTGTGGCACTGCGTCCGCTGCGAGATGGGGTGATCGCGGATTTTGATACCGCAGAACTGATGCTGAAGCACTTTATCACCCGCGTCCATGAAGGGAAGCAACTAGTTTCGCCGCGTGTGGTGATTGGCATTCCCAGTGGGGTCACGGGGGTGGAACGGCGGGCGGTCATGGATGCGGCCACCCAGGCCGGGGCACGGGAAGTGTTTCTGATCGATGAGCCTGTGGCAGCGGCGATCGGAGCCGGTCTCCCCGTAGCGGAACCAACGGGCAACATGATTATTGACATCGGCGGCGGCACCACCGAGGTGGCCGTTCTCAGCTTGCAGGGCACGGTACTGAGTGAATCGGTTCGGGTGGCGGGCGATGAACTGAGTGACGCGATCGTCCAATACATGAAAAAAGTCCATAACCTCGTGATTGGGGAACGCACCGCCGAGGAAATCAAGATTGCGATCGGATCCGCTTACCCCAGCCGCGATGCTGACGAAGAAACCATGGAAGTGCGCGGGTTGCACCTGCTGTCGGGTCTGCCCCAAACCGTCACGATCAAAGCCCCGGAAATTCGGGAAAGCATGGCTGAACCATTGGCCGTCATCGTCGATGCAGTCAAGCGCACCCTAGAACGCACTCCGCCGGAGTTAGCGTCTGACATCATCGATCGGGGCATTATGTTGGCAGGGGGCGGTGCTCTCCTCAAGGGCCTCGATACCTTGATCAGCCATGAAACCGGCATCGTTGTCCATGTGGCCGCTGATCCACTCAGTTGTGTCGTATTGGGCACCGGGCGTGTGCTGGAAAACTTTAATCAGCTTGGACGGGTGTTCAGCAGCCGTCCACGGTAGAACGAATTGCCTGCTAAGGTCTCCTGATCCAGACAATTTTTGGGTGGAAGGTAATTCAGTCATCTACTGAGTCTTGCCAAGGAACTGACATGGTGCCTTTCACCCGACCTAAAGTCGTCCAACCTCGAACAAGTCTTCGCATGTTTACAGTACGCCGCTGGTGGGAACGGTTCGGAACACAAACGCTCTTGATCGGCCTTGCGATCGGGACAGCGGCGATCGTGCGTCAAACCCAGGGAGCATGGCTCATGGAAACCTATCAATGGTTTTCTCGGCCCTTTCAAGGGGATCCCAACCAAGCCGCCCTCCAGCTGGAGAATGCCCAAGTTCTAGAACTCCAACAACGCCTGATCGAGTTACAAAACCGCAACCAGCGCCTAGAAGAATTACTGGGTTTAGTCCAGGACAAAAAAAAGGAAGCCTTAGCTGCACCTGTGATTGGCCGTAGTGCAGACCATTGGTGGGAGCAGTTGATCCTAGGGCGCGGCCTTAAGGATGGGGTGCAACTCAATAGTGTGGTGATGGCCCCTGGGGGAGTGGTCGGGCGAGTCAGTCAAGTCAGTGACCATGCCAGCCGAGTTGTCCTCTTGAGCAATGCGGCCAACCAGGTGGGCGTTACCGTCAGTCGCAGCCGTGCAACGGGCTACATGAAGGGGCAAACGGGCCAAAATGCAGGCACCCAAGTCATTATGCAGTTTTTTGATAAGGTTCCCGATGTCCGCAAGGGCGACACTGTGGTGACTTCGGCCTTTAGTAGCAAATTTCCTGAGGGCTTGCCCGTGGGGCGGATCGAGTCGATCGACCTCAGCAAAAGTCCAGCCCCCGAGGCCATCATCCAACTGACTGCACCAATCAGTTCCTTAGAATGGGTCGTGGTCTCTCCCCCCAACGCCATCAACCCAGCAGATACCCTCCCCACGCCAGAACCTTCACCCACTTCCAGTTTTTCGCCGAGCCCTTCACCCTCTGTCCAACCATGATGCATTTGTTCACTTTCGGTCAGCTATCCCGGCAGTGTTCACAATGGATGGAACAAAGTTCCTTAGCACGGTGGGGCGTCATTTGCGCCGGGACAGCCTTCTCCGTCTTTGTCTGCTTGATGCTGTCGCCCACCCGTTGGCCTGGTATGACCTTAGCGGGAATTGGCCCCAATTGGTTGCTGATTTGGGTGGTGGCTTGGAGCCTGAAACGAAATGTCTGGTCGGCGATCTCGGCGGGGATGGCCCTCGGTTTTTTGCAGGATGCCATGACCGAATTACACCCCAGCCATGCCGTAAGTTTAGTCGTCGTCGGTCTATTAACGGCTCGATTACAAAAACAGCGCTATCTCCAAGAAGATTTTATTTCTGTGGCGCTGATCGTCTTTGGCATGGCGGTAGTCGCTGAAACGGTCACTGCGATTCAGTTCAGCCTCTTGGGGACCCGATCGCTTCTAGAAATCTGGAAACACCATCAGTTGATTGCCCTCAGTTCCGCCATTCTCAGCAGTTTGTGGGCTCCGGTCATCTATTTCCCGCTGAACCGTTGGTGGCAATGGGTGGGGATTCAGCCAGAGTAGTTGGCCCGGAGTCGTTGAAAGGCTTAGGCTTCTACAACCGCCACCAGTTGCTGCTGATTCCACAGGGTTTGATACAACCCCGGCGTGGCCAGCAAGGTTTCGTGGTTGCCCATCTGTTGAATTTCCCCCTGATCCATCACAAAAATCCGATCGGCCATGGCGGCGGCGGATAACTGATGGGAAATAAAAATTACCGTTTTGCGGCGGGTGCCTTCCGAGAGATTGGTCAAAATTTGCGTCGCTGTTTGGTTGTCTACGCTGGACAGGGCATCATCCAAAATCAGAATAGGCGAGTCCACCAGTAAGGCTCTCGCTAAGGCTGTGCGTTGCCGTTGACCGCCGGACAGCGTAATCCCCCGTTCTCCCACCAAGGTATCGTAATGCTGGGGGAAATTCAGGATTTCTGGATGAATTTGCGCCTCCTTGGCCGCCTGTTCAATTTCTAAATCCGTGGCAGTAGGGACCCCGTAGGCAATGTTATTGCGAATGGAGGTGCTAAACAGGAAGCTGTCTTGCGGCACGTAGGAAATGGCCCCGCGCAAATCCTGAAGGCGCATCTGGGTAATGTCCATCCCATCCAGAAATAATTGGCCGGGGGCAATATTCAGTAGCCGGGGAATGGCATTGGCGAGGGTGGATTTTCCGGATCCGATCGCCCCTACGATCGCCACGGTTTCCCCCGGTTGGATTTCAAAGGTGATGTGCTTCAGAGCCGCGATCGAGGGGCCCTCCGCCGTAGCGTAGTTGTAGCTCAAATTGCGGGCCTGCAAGTGGCCTCGAATCTGCTCCAGGGGAATCGCCTTGGCCTCCGGTGCATCTTTAATGTTGGGTTCCACGGACAGAATCGCTTCAATGCGATCGATACTGACTTCCCCCCGCTGGTAGGCCGTAATGGTGAAGCCCATGAGCGCCGTGGGAAAGACTAGCTTTTCCACAAAGATAAATAGGGCAATCAGATCTTCAATGTTTAACTCGCCCCGCTGAATGGCAGGCCCCCCAAACCAGAGCAAAATCAGACTGCTCCCGTAGGCCAAGCCCGACAAGATGGGAAACAGGGTCGTGCGGGTTTTCGCTAAGTTGAGGTTGGCCCCAAAGAGGCGATCGTTCAAGGATTCAAAGGCTTTACGCTCATTTTCCTCCTGGGCATAAATTTTGATGAGGGAAATGCCACTCATGTCCTCTTGGATCAGTTCACTCAGATCCGAGAGCCGTTCTTGCACCTCCCCTTGCTGGGCACGGAGTTTGTTGCTGAATAGATTCACCACAAACAACATGACGGGATAGATCGCCAACGCCAGTAAACTCAATTTGACGTTGATTTGTAGCATCGCAGGCAAGGTCATGCTGTAGGCAAAGATGGTATTGGCCAAGCTTAAAATGGCAAAGCCCAGCAAGCGCCGTACGTTATCTACATCACTCGTAGCCCGGTTGATCAGATCCCCGATCGTATTGGTGGAAAAATACGCCGGTTCCATGCGTAGCAAGTGATTGAAAATGCGCTGTTTTAGGTCAAACTCCACCTGGCGACCCACCCCAAACAGCAGCATCCGCGACGTCATCCGAATCGCCCACATGACAGACGCTAAGACCAAAACGATCGCGGCATAGAACAACACCCGATCGAACTGGAAGGTGATGCGCAGTTCACGAATAGCATCACGAATTTGCAGGGGAATGTAAATACTGAGGGCATTGACAATAAAGAGGGCGAAAATACCGCCTGCTGCTTGTTTCCAGTGGGGCTGGAGGTAGGTACCCAGTTGTTGTAGCCGCGATCGCGCCATAACTCAAACCTGCAAAACGAGAGTGTGAAGCTAGCCATAGAGACTTCCGATTCTAGCGCGCCGAAGCGGTAAAATACGACATCACAGCGACTTCATGGGGGCTGCGACTCCCGTGCAATCGCCCGTGGGACAATCTATTCAACAGCCTATTCAACTTCTGGTTCTGATCGCTCTGGAGGACAATGCCTTGAGATCACTCCAACGATGGTGGCGGACAGCCCCGCCCAAGTTACTGCCCCTTTCCCGTGCTATCGATCGCCTGAATCAGCAAATCGGGCAAGGTGTTCTATGGTTAGTTCTGGTGATGGTGGGGTTAGGGGTTTGGAATGTCATTGGACGCTATCTTGGGCGGGCGATCGGGCAAAACCTGACCTCCAATGCCTTCATTGAAAGCCAGTGGTATACCTTTGATATTCTGTTTCTCCTGGGTTCGGCCTATGCGCTGCTCCATGATGAACATGTGCGGGTGGATATTTTCTACACCCATTGGAGCCCGCGCAAAAAGGCGATCGCCAATCTCATCGGTTCCCTCGTTTATCTCCTGCCCTTCTGCGGTTTGGTCGCTTGGTTTTCCTGGGGATCCGTGGTGGAATCCTGGGCCATCTGGGAAGGATCGCCCGATCCCGGTGGATTACCCCGCTACCCGATCAAAGCGCTGATTTTAGTCAGTTGTTTGCTGTTATTTCTCCAAGGCATTTCCGAAGCCATTAAAAATTGGGCCATTCTGACGGGCGATCGGGGGGCCCAGCCAGAATCCCATGAATCGGAAATTTAGCATTTTCAGGTGATTATGGTGGGGAATTGCAATGGGTGATTGGATTATTGAAATTGATACTGAATGGCTTGGCCCTGGCATGTTTGCGGGTGCACTAGTCATGTTGTCCTTGGGATATCCGGTAGCATTTTCCCTGGGGGCCGTAGCTATCCTGTTTGGCTGGGTGGGCATCAGTTTAGGGGTCTTTGACTGGAGCCTCTTTACGGCCATGCCCCAACGGATTTTTGGCACCATGTCCAACTATACGCTGCTAGCGATTCCCTACTTTATTTTCATGGGAGCCATGCTAGAGAAAACGGGCATGGCCGAGCGGTTATTGGAAACCGTGGGCATTTTGCTAGGGCGGTTGCGGGGTGGGTTAGCCCTGGCCGTTGTGATTGTCGGGGCATTGCTCGCCGCGACTACAGGAGTTGTAGCGGCAACGGTTGTGGCAATGGGAATGATTTCACTGCCGATCATGCTGCGGTATGGCTACAATAAGCAGTTGGCCACGGGGGTCATTGCGGCATCGGGAACGCTGGGACAAATCATTCCCCCCAGTGTTGTCTTAGTCGTGTTGGGCGATCAGCTCGGGGTTTCCGTTGGTGATTTATTTGTCGGCTCGGTGATTCCTGGCCTCATGATGGCCGGAGCCTTTGCAATGCATGTGTTGCTCGTGGGATTTTTCCGACCGGACATGGCTCCTGCATTGCCGGAGGAAGTGCGATCGATCGGGAAAAAAGCCCTGGGAAAACAGGTGATGCAGGCAATGGTGCCGCCCCTGGTTCTGATCCTATTGGTTCTTGGCAGTATTTTCTTTGGCGTTGCCACCCCGACGGAAGCCGGTGCAGTCGGGTCCTTTGGCGCAATGATTCTGGCGTTTTTTAATCGCCAACTGACCCTAACCGCCATCAAACAAGTTTGCGATATCACCCTCCGGACGACGGCAATGGTGGTGTTTATTCTGTTTGGGTCAACCCTGTTCAGCTTGGTTTTTCGGGGATTGGAAGGCGATCAGTTCATGCACCATGTTCTGTCCAATCTACCGGGTGCCGAGGTTGGCTTTTTATTCGTCAGTATGGCTGTGGTGTTTATCCTCGGCTTTTTTATTGACTTTTTTGAAATTGCCTTTATTGTTGTGCCGTTGTTCGTCCCCGTGTTGAACACGCTCTATCGCCAAAAGTTTGAGCGGATGGGCTTGGAACCGAGTGCGATCGACGCTTCCTTAACCCAAATTCGGATTTGGTATGGCGTGGTGTTGGGGGCCAATCTACAGACTTCCTTTCTCTCTCCTCCCTTTGGATTTGCGCTATTTTATTTAAGAGGCGTTGTTCCTCCTGAAGTTTTAACTACGGATATTTACAAAGGTGTGATTCCATTTATTTTGTTGCAGTTGTTGGTTTTGGTGTTAATTATTGTATTTCCACAACTTGTCCATTTCTTGCCTTCTCTGTCCAATGCCAGTTGAGTCTGCTGCCAGTTGATGTTTGAGCCGTGTTATGAAAAATTTTCTACCGTTTTCTGTTGGTGCGATCGCGATCGCTAGTCTGCTAGCTGCCTGTGGCCCCAGTAAGCCGCCGGAGGAAGCGTCGCCCAGTGCTTCGCCCAGTGTGCCCACCACATCTCCCAGCGCCTCTGCAACGCCCTCTGCATCCCCCAAGGCGAGTGATTCCAAGACAAAGTCAACGGAAGCTGAGGAGGATGCAAACGAGGATTCTCCCAATGCAGAATCAGTGGAGCGGGAGGAGGAAGGCGCACCGACTCGGACGGAGCCAGCGAATACCACGAAAACCGTAGAAAAAGCCCCGCGATCGGCGGAACCGCCAGCCCCGGCACCCAGACCGCAGTCCAAGCCTCCCGCCGAGGTACCTCGCCGCTCTGAACCCGAACCTGAGCCAGAGCCGGAACCCGCTGAGCCGGAAGTGTCTGAGCCGGAACCGCCAGCGTCCTCTAATGCAGGAAGTCCGATCGGTCCGGCAACGGACTGTGATGGCGATGGGAAAAGCAATGATCAACGCATTGATAATAATGGCGATGGCGTTCCAGATGATTGCTTGATTGGCGGTTAGCGTTTTGCTGGGAGGCGATCGACCATCCTGAGCCCTCGATCGCCTCCCGGAACTGAAGTTACAACTGCACTGACTGAGAGGTGGAAGTGAGGTCGGAGAAAGGGCCATTGATGAGCCAGATGTTCCTAGGTTGAGGGTAGTGAATTCGACACGTTCCGCCGCAAATCTTCACTATAGGGCTGTGCCATGATCAAGCAGGGGGCCGAGACTCCTGCCCAGTCCATCTCCTAATGACGTTGGCTACAGCCATGACCTGGCTACAGTCATCATACAGTGCTGGTATAACCTATAAAAAATGGATCCCACTTTACGATTTGCAGGATCCAGCTAACTTAATTGATTCTTGTGTTGCAAAACAAAAGAATTCGCTTCGAATTGAACCATCGTAACCATTCAGGCTTGAATTGAAATTAGATCCGAAGGTACATCAGGATCCAATTCCAGAGCATCTATTTAATTGTTATGGAGCGCGTCTTCGGAAGAGCGTTGCGCCTTGATGGATTGAAGCTGCTGGAGGAGGGAGTCAGCTTCGGCCTGAAGATGCAGGAACTTGACTTGCTGATCTTCGTTGTAGAGGGCGCGCATCCGTTCAACCACACGATCGCGACTAGAAGATTCGGTTAAGGGGGCAGATGTCATCATCGTTTTAGTCATGTTGCTTACTCACACCGCGTTTTTATCTTAGCTCAAGCGTCAGAGCAAATTGTATCTTTATGTTGCATTTTTCCCACGAATATGGAGTTTTGTCCATATCGATTTTCGAGGTTCTTTACAGTTCTTTACATTTTGTCATGCCCTCCCTGCAATCTTCACCGGAGATCACGAGGCTAGAGGCCCGATCGGGGTAGACTAAGATCTCCTACGATCTCCTACCGTAGACCCTCTAGTTGAATTCAAGCATTTAAGACCGTGACCCTAAGCCTGTCTGCCAATGAATCCAGTTTGCGTCAACCTGTCGCCCAAACCTGGAATGGGTTGATTGATGCCTATCGGCGCTATCTTCCTGTGACAGATTCGACGCCGATCGTCAGCTTGTGCGAGGGAAATACTCCCTTGATCCCAGTGCCCACGATCGCCGCAGAAATTGGCCGCGGGGTTCAGGTCTATGTCAAATATGACGGTCTCAACCCCACCGGAAGTTTCAAGGATCGGGGGATGACCATGGCGATTACCAAGGCCAAGGAAGCTGGAGCCAAAGCTGTCATCTGTGCCAGTACAGGGAATACCTCCGCTGCGGCTGCCGCCTATGCCCGTCGGGGCGGACTGCGAGCCTTTGTCTTGATTCCCGATGGCTATGTTGCGCTGGGTAAGCTAGCCCAAGCCCTGCTCTACGGTGCAGAAGTTCTTGCCATCCAAGGCAACTTCGATCGGGCCTTGGAAATCGTGCGGGAAATGTCGGAAACCTATCCCGTCACCCTGGTGAACTCCGTCAACCCCTACCGCCTACAAGGCCAAAAAACAGCGGCCTTTGAAGTGGTGGATGTCCTGGGGGATGCCCCCGATTGGCTCTGCATTCCCGTGGGCAATGCGGGCAATATTACGGCCTACTGGATGGGCTTCAATGAGTACCAGGCTGAAGGACGCTGCTCCAAACTGCCGAAAATGATGGGCTTCCAAGCAGCCGGATCCGCACCGTTAGTCACTGGTGAAGTGGTGAAACACCCGGAAACCTTGGCAACGGCGATTCGCATTGGCAACCCGGCCAACTGGGATAAGGCGATCGGGGTACAGCAGGCCAGTGGCGGTGGGTTCAATGCCGTCACCGACGATGAAATTATCGCCGCCTACCGCAAGCTGGGGGGCGATGAAGGGATTTTCTGTGAACCCGCCAGTGCGGCTTCCGTGGCAGGCTTGCTGAAGTGTAAAGACCAAGTGCCTGCGGGGGCGACGGTGGTCTGCGTTCTGACTGGTAATGGCCTGAAGGATCCCGACTCTGCAATTAAGTTCAGCGAAAATAATTTCCACCAAGGCATTGCGCCGAACTTGCAGGACGTGGCGAAGGTCATGGGCTTCTAGGTCAGGCAAATTGAATCATTCCAGCGGATTAGTCTGCTGAAGCAAGTTATGGGGATTGAACGCCAGAGCAAGGGTTCAATCCCTGTTTGTTTGAGGGCCAGGTTTGTTTGAGGGCCAGATTTAACTTGCCTACGATCGTGCGCCCCCATGAGCCCAGCGAGTTGATGGGAGTCGGCACTTCAGCCGACCATTCAGTCGGCACCTCTCATTTTCCGCAGCGTATCCATGGCATCGGCGAGGGCGAGGGTCATGTCCTTGCGGGTGCGATCGTGGGCAGCCTGTTCTTCTTTGAGGGCTTGGGTCAGTTGTTCACGCTCTGACCAGACTTTAGCCAGTTTGATTTTGAGGTCTTCCATACTGACAAAGCCATCGCTTTGGTCGGGGGAGAGCGGGGCTAGGGTCTCTGAGCCGGGGAGATTTCCTGATGGCAAACCGATCGCAGCCCCCGCCTGAAATTGAGCGATTTCCGTTTGCAAGTGGGTGATTCGTGCCTGCATCGCTGTGACATCCTGTCGCCGCTGTTGGGCTTCGGTTTCGTACAACTGTCGCCACTTGTCAGCACTAGCGGTGACCTCCGCCAGCGTTTGCTGGAGGTCGGCGATTTGTTGTTTGAGATCTTTAATTTCGTTCAGCCACTGGACAATTTCTTGGGACATTGGATGGGCGGCAAAGATGAAGAATTTAGTTGGCAGGAGTATTTATTGTAATCACTTCCAGTTTTTTTGAGCCTGATCTAAGACATAGGCTGCCACATTCTCAATTTCCTCTGGAGTCAGGCGATCGGCGTAGGCGGACATGTTAGCCTTTCCATTCGTCACCAAGGCAATAACAGCGTCAAGGGTGGCGACTTGATTCTTCTCCAGTGCTTTCAGTTTCAGCGTCTTGCCCCGCCGAACAATGTTGCCGCCCCCCTCGTGGCAGCCAGCACAGTGTAGGGAAAAGACCTGTTGGCCTTGGTCAAGATCGATCGCGAGGGCGGGCGTTGCAATGCCTATCCACAGGCACAGGATCAACAGGCACAGCAGAATCGGGGTTATGCCCAGGGGCGTCAGGAATGGTCGTAGGGGCGCGATCCAGCGGTTGACAGGCAGGAGTTTGGGCATGGGGTGGAATCCCTTACGGAGAGGTTGGTCATCATGGCCATTAGGCGATCGGAAAAACCATCGATCGGCCTAACTCACCACTGTCAGATATTATCCAACCTGCAAAAGCACACCACCACAGATGAGGCTCAAGATAGATGGCAGAACAGATGGCAGAATTCAGGACTGCTTAAGGTTCGGGCTGTAGCCTTGTTGTTGGGATGGGGCGTTTGAGCCATTGCAAGTCGAGAAAGAGTCGATCGATTGCGGTTACAGGGTCGATCGATGTTTTGCATTGGATTCAGGGCTGATTGGATTCAGAGCTTTTGGGGTTCCAGTTGTGGAGTTTTCTGAATCGATATTACAAACTATCTCTGTACAGTTGACAGAGTTGGGGTTTCTTCGTAGTCTTGTTTTTCATAGCTGAAGTGCAACCGTGTGTGTTAAGTCCCGTTGGTTGCAGACCGGTTGCAGACCGCCCGTAAGGGCATCGCATCAGCTAAGACCCCAAAAATTAAGGCGCTGCCCCAGTTGCTTCCAACAACGTAAGGCAGCTAAACCCCGAAGCTGTACTCGGCAGCTAGGCGGTCTGACACGGATTTTAACATTCGATCGGGCCACCCTACTTGTCCTGCGCAAAAGGGTGGTCTTAATTTTTGGGATTTCCTCCCATCACCTCAGTTAGGAGAAATCCCATGTTTACTGGCTTTGGCGGCAGCGATCGCCCAGAAACTTCGATCGACGATTCCCGCAGACCCTTCCAAATCTACCTGCTCGGCACCCGCGAAGAGATCCAAACCACGATCAACCAACTGCAAGTGGTACGGTTTTGTGAGCGGATTCGTTGGAGTCCACCGATTCCAGTTCTCGGCTCCGATTGGAAATACATCAGCATGATGGAACGCGATCGGGTGACCGAGTAAGTCGATTTAAAAACCGGGATTTTTTGAAAATCCCGGTTTTTGGGCTAGATCGCGGTGAATTCCTGCATGAGCCAACGACTCACTTCAGTGTCGTCTTCAGTTTGGTTGCGCTGGAGGGCCGATTCGATCGTGCTGAAGGATAAGCCGGGTAGCACCTGTGAGACTTGGATTTGCCGACTACCCCGATCGGCGATCGTGAATGCAAAAATGATTCTACCTAAAACGTCAACGATCCAATATTCAGCAACGCCTAATCGTTCATACAGTAATCGCTTACGTCCTAGATCGTCGTTCAAGCTGGTGGATGCAATTTCGATCACCAGGGTGGGGGCACCATAACGATCGACTTCAATGACTTCGGTGTTTTTTGGGGGAAAGGGGTTGGGAATGGCGGTTCCGAGGTAGAAGGCGAGATCTGGCTGACATTCCTGTTCTCCGGTGCGACGAAAGCTGCCGTTGGTGAAGCTTTTGACGGGGAGATTTTTGACGAGACCGTAGAAGCTGACGACTTGGGACAGGAGGGTGTTGTCTTGACTGTGGCCCGATCCAACGCCTATGGTTTCGATCCTCATCCAGCCGGAATCGTAGTAGCAGCGGGTTTTGTTCTGTTCTGCGTTTTCTGAAGCGGTGAGAAAAGCTTCCCAGGTTGTGGTGACCCAGGTGTCTGGAATGGGATGGGGTGGAGTGGGCAGGAGGTTGACCATGGGGGAATCTCGTTGGCGGCCTATCTCAGTTCTATCATTGTAGAAGGTGCCCGATCGAACGTACCCCGATCGCGCGTTGGCCCAACAGATTGCAGGAAGGGCGATCGAGATGGGGTTTATGGTGTTTTGGGAGCGTTGAGTTTTTGCTGAACGCGATCGCTGAAATGCTTAATGTCGCGTTTGATCAGCCCAAGGCGTGAGCTTCTGCGAGAGAGACTTCAACCCGTAGTCAATCACCAAACCAATCAAACCAATCAAAATAATGCAAAACAACACCTTATCCGTTTGCAGAAACCGTTGTGCCTGAATAATCTTGAACCCAAGGCCACTCTGCGCCGCCACCAACTCCGCAATCACCAGGAAATTCCAAGCCCCCGAAATATTCACCCGCAAAGTATCCAACACACTGGGAAACGCCGCTGGAATAATCACCTGCAATAAAACATCTCGACGACTGCCACCTAACGTATAGGCCACATTGATCATGTCATTGGGAATAAACTTAACCGCATCCGCAATCATGATGGCGTTGTACAACACCACCCCCAACATAATGATTAATACCTTAGAAGCCTCCCCCAACCCCAGCCAGATAATAATCAGAGGAACAAACGCCGTCACGGGCATGTAACGCACCGTACCCACGATCGGGGCAAACAAGCTATCCATGCTGTAGAACGTCCCCATGGCAATGCCCATCGGCACCCCAATCAGCGCCGCCACCAGAAACCCCGCCAAAACCCGACCACTACTCGCCAACACATCCACAAGTAAATTATTTTCTGCAAACATGGTCATCCCCGCTTGCAGCACTGCCGTTGGTGTCGGCAGAAACATCGGCGGCACCAATCCGGCATAACTGACGATCGCCCAAGCCAGCAACGGCACAGCCAGCGCCAGCGTCACAATTAGCAGCGACAATCGTTTGGGAAAGCCCTGACGAATGCTCCAGAACACGGAGGGCTGTAAATAGGTATGTTCTCGGGGCGTGCTATTTTGCGCGATCGGGGTGAGGGTAACCATGGTGAGAGTCTCCAGTTAGAAAAACTTTAAATAGCGTTGCCGTTCCCAATCAGAAATGTGATTGTGATACTCTTGCCATTCCTGGGTTTTGTAGTCCACATAGGATTGGTACATCAAATCCCCCATAACTTTTTGGCTGAGGGGATCCTGAGCAAAAGCCGCGATCGCCTCGCCCAAGGTGCGCGGTAGACAATGAATCCCCATCTGGGCCAGGGTTTCCAACGAATGGGTATACATGTTTTCCGTATGGGGTTCACCGGGATCAAGTTGCTCCCGAATCCCCTCCAAACCCGCCGCCAACAGCATGGCCGCCCCTAGGTAAAGATTGCTGGAAATATCCGCCGCTCGGCATTCCACCCGCCCGCCTGCTAGGGGAATGCGCAGCATATTGGTACGGTTGTTATTGCCATAGCACATGTAGACCGGAGCCCAGGTAAAGCCCGACATACTGCCCCGCGCCACCAGTCGTTTGTAACTATTGACCGTCGGCGCAATCACCGCACAGATGGCAGGGGCGTGGCGCAGGATGCCCGCAATGAATTGATAGCCCAATGGCGATAGCTGACAACCCCGTGGATCGTCTGCGTTGTAAAAAAGATTCTCCCCCGTGTTGATGTCTGCGAGGGACATATTGTAGTGGGCACCGCTGCCAGAACGATTGCCAAAGGGTTTGGGCATAAACGTGGCAAAGTAGCCATGCTTGCGGGCAATCTCCTTAACCATCAAGCGAAAAAACGTAATGCGATCGCTCATTTGCAACGCATCGCAGTAGGCAAAATCCGTTTCAAACTGACCGTTGGCATCCTCATGGTCAAAGGAATAGACATCCCAGCCCAGTTGATTCATCGCCTCCACGATTTCCGTCACCCAGGTGTAGTTATCCAGCAAGCCTTGCAGGTCATAACAGGGTTTGGCCAAGGTATCGCGATCGCTGACGGGAATCACCTCACCCTCAGGGGTTTCCTTGAGAATAAAAAACTCCGTTTCAATTCCCAAATTAAACGTAAATCCCATGCGAGCCGCATCATCCAGCACGGATTTCAGAATACCTCGACAGCAAGCAGCAAAGGGTTGGCCTTTCAGATAGAGATCACTCGCGAACCAAGCGACCTCCGGATTCCACGGCAGAATGGTCGCAGATTGGGGATCGGGTCGGGCAGAAACTTCCTCATCACTCACATCCTGGGGCACCCCATCCAAGGCTGCACCCGTGAACAGTTCCGACCCCGCCATCATTTGTCCCAGGTGAGACAGGGGCACCGCTTTGGCTTTGCACATACCATGGAGATCGACAAAACTGGCTAGGGCATACTTGACGCCCTTTGCTTCTAGGGAGGATTTCAGGGTTTGCAGTTCTGGAGTAAGGGTTTCAGCCATGGTGATGATCACTCCGAGTCCAAGGAAACACAAATGAATTGACCGAAAGGTTTTCTAGCAAATTGGTAAGGAGATTCTCTAAGAGATTTGCAGAATCATTCAGAAATAACTTCAGAAATGATTTTACAAATGATTTCACAGTGATTTCACGATCGAATCGTCGTAGAGTTGATCCGCTTGCAACGGACTGGGAATCATTTTGAAATCGTAGGCCGCCTTGGCGTTGAGTTCTAAATTACCTTTAATGTTTTGCGGATTGGCTGGATTGAAACCCACCGTCTTATTGCCCTCCACATCAAATAACTTGAGCAGTTTCAATTGCTCCTTCACTTCATCCCCAGAAATTCCCAGCTTTTCCCCAGTGATCTTCATGGCTTCGGGATCGGCTGCTACCGCCAGTTTCACGGCTTGGTCAACGGCTTTGAAATAGGCTTGTAGATCGGCTTTACGCTCCTGCAAAATATTGCCATGCACCATCACCACGTCAGCGATCAAGTTTGTGTTCTCCGTTGAGAAAATCACTTCCCCTCCGCCCTGTTGGGCCGCCTTGCGCAGGTAGGGTTCATAGCTCACAGCGATATCCACTTGTTTCCCAGCAAAGGCAGTGGCAGCATCGGCAGCGGGCATACTTTTAATGCTGACATCATTTTCCGTCAAGCCCCCTTTGTTTAAGTAGGCTCGCAGCAACACCTTTTCAAACAGGATATCTTCCCGCGCGATCGTTTTGCCTTTGGCATCCTGGGGCGATTTAATGCCGCGACCAATAATGCCATCGCCCCCATTGGAATAATCAATCAGATAGACGATCTTTGCACTGGGATCCTTAGCGGCAACTTGAACAGCCGTCCCGGAGGTAAACCAAGCAATGTCGAGCTTTTTAGCGAGAAAAGCCGTCTGCTGATCGCTTTCACTGGTGAAGAAAACGTCTTGGACATTGACCTTTTGTTCCTTAAAAAAGCCTTTGCCCACGGCAATGTGGTGCCCGGTATAGCCGACCCAGTTGTTCGTTCCGGAAACCAGGGGAGCCGGTTGGTTGGCGTTTTGCCCTGCACAGGCAACGGTGAGAAAGAGAGAAGCCAACGCTAGGCCCACCATTGACCAAGCTTTGGAAAGTGACCAAGCTTTGGAAAGCGGAGATGGCAAAAATTTAATCATGGCTACTGATCCAAGAGGTGCTTAATCAATAGGACAGGTGTAAAAAATGACAGGCTAGGTTACGGATGTACGGAATTAACGCCGTCGATCGCTGGGCTGCGTGCTTAATCATCCCGTAAAGCCTGGAGGACTTGCCGTTTAATGCGAACAAAATCGCTGGAAAGTTTGATGTCTAATTCACGATGTTCCGGAAAAGGCACTGGAATTTCCGCGTGAATTCTGCCGGGACGGGCTCGCATGACGTAGACCCGTTGCGCTAGGTAAATCGCTTCCTCCACATCATGGGTAATCATCAAAATCGTCACATGGGTTTTCTCCCACAGCTCTAGCAAAAACTGCTGCATTTGTTCCTTGGTTTGGGCATCCAACGCACCAAAGGGTTCATCCATTAACAGCAAGGCTGGTTCATTGGCGAGGGCACGGGCGATCGCGACGCGCTGTTTCATCCCACCCGACAGTTGCTTCGGATAGGCATGGGTGTAATCACTCAGTCCGACAACCTCTAGAAAATACTGCACCCGTTCCCGCTGCTCAGCCTTGGGGATTTTGCGCAGTTTCAACCCAAAGGCCACATTTTGCGCCACGGTTAACCAAGGATAGAGGGTATACCCTTGAAAAACCATACCCCGATCGGACCCCGGTCGTCCTGTAACCACTTGGCCATCGACATATACTTCGCCGGAGGAGGGCGGGGTCAGCCCTGCAATGATATTCAGGAGCGTGGATTTTCCACAACCGGAGGAACCTACAAGGCAAATTAATTCACGGGGTTGAATGGAGAAGTTAATGTCATCCAAAACGGTGACGGCATTATCCGCCGCTTTGCCCCGGCTCTTGTAGTGTTTGCAGACCTGTTGCACGGAGAGTTTCGCGATCGTGTCATTGCGGGAAATCGGCGGAGCATATTCTGTCATCATGGAGGAGACCCAAAACAGTTGTTAGCGTAACCTGCCTGCAACCGGAATTACACCTGCTCTAAAACGGCTGAATGAGCGTGGGCATGGACATGGGAATGGGAGTGCGAATCGGAATGAGCATGGGATGGTTGTGAGGGTAACGACTGGGATAATGACTGAGCGTGCGATCGCTGGCATTGGCGCACCCAATCAAACCACTGATCTAGCCCTTCCCCCGTTTTCGCAGAGACGGGAATAATCGTTACAGTTGGATTCATTTGCCGGACATTGGCAATGATTTGGTCAATATTGACATCGACATAGGGGGCGAGATCCAGTTTGGTGATCAGTAAGCAATCCGCTTCCTGGAACATCACTGGATATTTCAGCGGCTTATCCTCGCCCTCGGTGACGCTGAGCAGGGCAACCTTGCCATGTTCCCCCACTTCAAACTCAGCGGGACAAACCAAGTTGCCAACATTTTCCACCAGCACTAAATCAAATTCTTCCGGATTGTAATTATGGACGAATTGGTGCAGGCCGCCAGCCACCATTTTGGAATCCAGATGGCAGGAACGCCCCGTGTTAATGGCAATCACGGGAACGTTGTACTGGCGCAGGCGATCGGCGTCTAACTCCGTCGTCATATCGCCTTCAATCACCGCGATTTTGAGTTCTTCCGACAGCGTAGCCAGGGTTTTTTCTAGTAATGCGGTTTTACCTGCACCGGGACTGCTCATGATGTTGAGGCAAGTAATCCCCCATTCATCAAAATGTTCACGGTTGTGGTTGGCTCCCGCTTGGTTGGCGTGGAGCAGGTTAATTCCCAAGGCGGCGTCAAAGGTTTGGTGCATGGTAGGTTAGTCAACTCAACGTGTTGCAGGTTGGGGGCTGTATTCAATTCGATCGATCTTCAGTTCTCGGCCAGAACGGATGTCTTCCATGGGGGCGTGGCAGGTGGGGCAGGCGTACTGAAGACCGTACTCCGGACGATATTCCTGCTGACAGGCATGGCAGTAGGCAATCAGGGGCGTCTCCTGGATCACCAGTTCGGCTCCTTGCAGAAAGGTATCGCGGGTTTGTACCTCGAAGGCAAACTGCAAACTGACCGGCTCGACACAGGTAAACTGCCCCACGATGAGGTGGATTTTTTCAATCACCGGGCGATCGGGTTGGGCGTCCCACCAGTCGCTGATCGTATTGAGCAGTGCCCGTGTCATGTCAGTTTCGTGCATGGTTTAACTCCCAGTTTTAGCTGCCAGTTTTAGCTCCAAGCTTGATCAACCGCCATGTTGGCTTCGGGGTGGATGTAGGCGGGTTTTTCCTTGCGGGGCAGTTGACCAGAGAGCACTAAGTGAGCCATGGCATCGCAGATCACGCGAGTCGCCATCAAAGAAGTCATGTCGCTGATGTCGTAGGGGGGAGAAACTTCCACAATTTCCAAGCCACAAACGGGGGCTCGCTGGATGATTTTGCCCAGCAGCGCCAGGGCTTCGCGGGGGAGCAGCCCACCGGGTTCCGGCCAGCCGGTTCCGGGGACAAATCCAGCATCAATGCAGTCAATGTCAAAGCTGATGTAGACACAATCGGTTCCATCTAAGGCGCGCTCTAGGGCAAATTCTGCCGCCGCATCAATCCCGATTTCGGTAATGTCCGTTACCGTTAGGATGTTGGTCGATCGCTCGCGGCACACCTTCACACCCTGGCGGGGAACCTGCCAACCACCAATGCCCAGTTGCACTAGATTTTTCGCCGGAGCATTGGCCATGTTCGTGGCGTGGAACCAGGGACAGGTGTGCATCCGTTCATCCAAATCCGTTTCCTGGGTGTCTACGTGGCGATCGAAGTGGATGATGCCGACTTTCTTATCGCCGAGGTGACGGCACACCCCCCGCACGGTGGGAAACCCGATCGAGTGATCACCGCCGAGAATGATTGGGAAAGCACCGGAACTAAAGATATGGGCAATGCCTTTGGAAATTTGATCGAAGGATTTTTCGTTGTTAGCGGGAATGGTAAAAATGTCGCCCACGTCGCAGAGGGTGATCTGTTCCCGTAAATCAACCCCGAATTCAAAGTTATAGGGGGTGTAAAGAGCGGAAATGCGGCGAATCCCTTGGGGGCCGAAGCGGGTGCCGGGACGGTAGGTGGTACCGGAGTCGTGGGGAACGCCAACGATCGCCACATCGTACTCGCCCACCTTGCGCACATCTTCTAAATAGGGCGCTTTGAGGAAGGTGTTAATTCCCGCGAAGTGGGGCAGTTCTCCGCGCGAAAAGGTGGAAATGGTGCGATCGCGAATGCTATCGGCGGCTTCGAGGCCGTATTCCAGCCCTTGGGAGACTTCCTGCTGCCAACCCGTTAATGGCAGTTGGGCTTCTCGTTCTAACCCGTGACTGGCTTCTCGACCATTCTGCCTAGGAGGCTGACCCGGGGTTTGAAAGAGTGGATTGTCGCTCATATTGGTACCCAAACGAGAATTAGACTGGAAAAGCCCGGAATATGAGGCTCTAAGTGCCATCTTCAGTGACAACCTAGAACTTTCTTCTCCCGGGCTTTTTTCCCGCCGTGTGACCAGTTTGGGCTGCATCCAGTCCCGATGCTGGTTTGCCTCTCTTGGACCAGTCACAGTGACCGTTAAACGATCTCCCGTTGAACGAGTGGGCGTTGAACGATCTCTGCCGGAACCCTAGAGGCTATGAATTGTCTTCCGTGCCAGTTTAGTTTGCTGATGACAACAATCCATAGATTACTCACTGAAGCGCAGTCACGACTCACTGAGCAACCCTAACATCGGCTTGTTGCAATCGGCGGGGACTAAACACTGTCTTTGTAAACATTGTCTTTGATAGATCCAGCGAATTTGTAGACAGAAAACTAGCGGGTTGAACTTTGAAAAGATTGCAGTCAAAATTTAACCAAGCTACTTCCGTATAAATTCGTAGTGGGTTAATCATCGATCAAGTTCTCAGGGAGAATTGTATTGAAATTAACCAAATGAGCGAATGATGGGGTGGATGTATATCTTTTCAATAGAGAGCGTGTTATTACAGATTGTCCGATCTCTGGACCAGTTTCCAGCCTTCATAGGTGGCTAGCACTTGGGTGCCGTTAGGAAGGGGTTGGTTGGGATCGAGCCATGCAAATGCCGTTGGCCCAAGGGCTGCAATTTCTGGGCTGTGTTGGCCGACTTGGGGGGTGTAGACACTGAGCAGGAGATAGCGTTTCCGATCGCGCCGACTCAGCGGCTCCTCATTAGCGACAAAATTAATGGTTTGCTGCTGGAGAATTTGTGCGACATTAGGTTGCTCCAAAAAAGATTTCAGACTAGCTTCATAGTTGCCCCAGAGTCCTGTTGCAAAGATGAAAGACAGGGCTAGCCAAGGAGCCAGGAGAACACTAGCCAGCCAATGTTTGACCAAGGTAGCCTGCTGGGTGATCGATCGGCGCTGCCAGACGAGCCAGGGAAACAGCCACCCTAGCCCCAGGATGGCGGTAGCCGTGGCGATCGTTTGAATATGGTCAACTTCTAGCCTGATCACCCCTGCTAAAACCGTTACACTGAGCAGCAGCAGAATAAGGCCCAATCCCCAGAAGGCACGACTGAGGTAGCCGAGAAGTTGCGATCGGCGATCGTGTAAATAGTGGGCGACAAAGTGATTGAGAGCGATCGCGGCAAATATTGCAATCCAAGGAAAGAGTTGTAGGGGATAGTATTGGGTTTTAGTCCCAAAGAGATTGAGTTCTACAAAGAGCGTTACAGGAAATCCTACGAGTAACAGCCAGCGATGGTTCAGTAAGGTTTTATAAGTATTATTGACAACACTTAGGGCAATGCCGATGAGTCCAAAAAAGACCCAGGGAAAGCCATTAGCAGGAATATTCCAAAAATAATAAAGGGGGCCTGCACCTTGGTAAGTTTGCTGTTTTAGATGGAAAAGCTTGCCAAACAGTTGCTCAAAAATCCAACCACCATAATTCGCATAGGTTATACCCAGCCAACTGACAACGGGGATTAACCCTAGAATAAAGCCCCCATAAAGCCAAGGATTGGATAAATGACGATGGTTGCGATTGGCTCCGATCAGGTAAGGTAACAGCGAGATCGTGGCGGGAATAATCATAAAGCCCTTAATCAGAAAGCCCCATCCAAACGCAGCTCCGGTCAGTAACAACCAGGGTGAGTTTCCCGAAGTTTGGGGCGAGGAGGATTGGGACGGTTCTGTAACAGTTGAGAGATTTGTGGAGGAGAGGTTTGTGGAGATTTCTACCGATCGATCGACGGATGGTGTAGTCTCACTAGTTGGTGTAATTGCAGGCTCAGCTTCCAACATGGCCCAGATTGCCAGCACTTCAATAAAAACTAAAACGCTGTCTTGAGTACCTAGTTTGGCATATTGCAATGCAAGCGGTGTCACGACAAAAATGGCCGCCCCTAAGCTGGCCATGAATGGTGTTAGTAACCGAGTCCCAATGCGATAGAGAAGTAAGGTGGTTCCAATAAAGGCGATCGTGCTGGGCAATCGAACCGCCGTTTCCGTCATCCCCAAGAGGCGATAACAGCCAGCGATGAGCCATTGAATCCCGATCGTGCGATCGAAGCTCAGGTCATTGCCCCATTTAGGCAGGAGCCAATTTCCAGTCTCTAAAATGTGCTTAGCTTGGGCGGCGTAAATCCCTTCATCATGGGCCATGAGGCTTTGTTGGCCACTTTGGAGGAGGAGGAGGGGGAGAACCCAGAGCAGCAGCAGTAGGTAGGGGCGAAGGGCAACCAATCTAGGGTGTTGGGTGAGGGGGAAGGCCAATTGTTTTGAGGTGCTCTGAGCCATGCAAATTCTACCTAACCAAGTGCCGTGTTCCAAAGAGATCGTTGAAATATCTTACCGTCAAGCGTAACGGTAGAATATGCAGAATCTCAAAGGGGCATCCAGACCCATTCCTAGTCCTGTTAGTCACAATAGGAATGGTAGCAAGGCATAGGTTCTAGCTGAATTTTGTCAGAACCTTCAGAAGCGATCGTGCACGATCGGTCAACAATGTCCGACGATAGGCATCTGCTGCCTTCCGAATCGCATCGGCTTGGGTGGGATAGGGGTGAATGACACTCGCTAGTTTTCCTAAACCGATTTTCCCTACCATTGCCGTAGTAATTTCACTAATCATTTCACCGGCATGGCTGGACACGATCGTCGCTCCTAAAATTTCATCACTTCCTTGACGCAGGAGGATTTTCACAAATCCTTCGGTTTCGCCATCCGTCAGCGCCCGATCGACGCTATCCATGGGAATCATAATGGTGGTTGTGGGTTGTTGAGTCTCCTGTTCGTACAGTCCGACATGGGCAATTTCTGGGCTGGTGTAGGTCACCCAAGGCATGGTGAGATCGCTGAGTTTGGATTTACTCAGTCCAAAGGGTGAAAAGAAGGCATTTTTAATCACAATGCGGGCAGCAAAATCAGCGGCATGGGTAAATTTCCAGTCCATGCAACAGTCCCCCGCTGCGTAAATATGGGGCTGGCTGGTTTGCAAATAGTCGTTGACGGTAATGCCTTTGCGAGGATGGTAGTCAATGCCGATCGCGTCTAAATTCAAACTGTCTACATTGGGTTGCCGCCCCGTGCCAATCAAAATTTCATCTACGATGAGGGTTTGATTCCCTTGGGGTGTTTTGATTGTCAGTGTTTTCCCATCGGCTGTGGTTTCCACGCTTTGCAGCTCGGCATTGAGATGGAACGCTAAATTTTCGACTTGGAATTGATTTTGGACGATCGCGGCGGCATCGGGGTCTTCTTTATCCAGGAGATGATCGTTTTTATGGATCAGTGTGACCTCAGACCCGAGACGATGGAATGCCTGGGCCAATTCACACCCGATCGGTCCGCCCCCAATCACCGCCAGCCGTTTGGGACATTCGGTTAAGGAAAAAACGGTTTCATTGGTTAGATAGCCTGCTGCGTCTAACCCCGGTATATCGGGTCGCACCGCACGGGCACCGGACGCGATCGCCGCTTTTTTGAAGGTGAGGCTTTGATCGTTAACGGCAATGCTATGGCGATCGACAAATTTTGCTTCACCGAAAAATACGTCAACCCCTAAATCCTGAAATCGCTGGGCGGAATCGTGATGGCTAATGCCCGATCGCACTTGCCGCATCCGCTCCATCACTCTTCCAAAGTCAATCTGCGTTGCTTCAGCGGTCACACCCAACTGAGAAGATGCTTGGGCTTCATAGGCGGCACGGGCCGATCTAATCAAACACTTCGAGGGGACACAACCCACATTCAGGCAATCCCCGCCCATGTATTCCCGCTCAATCAGCGCAATTTTTAAGCCAATGCCTAAGCCCGCACTGCCAGCCGAAATCACTAATCCGGCTGTTCCCGCCCCAATGACCACGAGATCGTATTCTGTTTTGGGTGTGGGATTCACCCAATCCGGTGGATGAACTTGTTGGATTAAGTGTTGATTATAACGATCGAGGGGATTCATAGGAGGATGCGGTAATGCTTTAGTTAAGGGGAAATTTAGCAATGCGAGTGATGCTGACACAGTGCCATCAGCAAGGCTTGGGGGGCCGGGGTGGTTGAATCTAGCTGTTCGGGGTATTGTTTCATGCGCAAAACCATTTGATTTTTAAACCTTTTTAGTCAACTTTTTAGTTAACTAGTAGCAGTTGATTGATAGAACCCTAGGGTACAATACACGGCATGGTTTTAGCACAGAAATTAGAGTGGTTGCTAGCATGCTGAAGATTTTTTTAAGTGGTTTGTTCAATCGAAAACTTGCACCCACTGCCTTCAGAGTGGCTTTGATTGTTGGGACGATGCTATTGTTAATCAACCATGGGAATGCCCTAATTAAAGGACAGATGACTCGAGATCGTTGGCTTTCGGCAATTTTGACCTACTGTGTTCCCTATATGGTGAATGTTCATGGACAATTTGTGAGTGCATCCCGGAAATAAGGCTCTAAAGATTCAATGATTTAAGCATATTCGCGTAATACATAACCAACTCCTCGAACGGTATGTAATAAACGTTTGGGATTGTTAGCTTCTAACTTAATCCGCAAGGCTCGAATATAAACATCAATAATATTAGATTCTCCCATAAAGTCATAGCCCCACACTGTCTCAAGAATTTGATCGCGAGTGATGACCTGCCGAGAATGGCGAAGCATAAATTCCAATAAATCAAATTCCTTGGCGGTTAATTCAATGAGCTGACGGTTGCGATAAACTTCGCGGGTGAGTCGATTGAGTGTCAAGTCTTCAAAGACTAACATTTCTGTTTCTGCTGGATGGTTGCGGCGTAGGCGCGCTTTGACCCTGGCTAGCAATTCCTCAATGCTAAAGGGTTTAGTGACATAATCATCAGCTCCTGCATTGAGACCCATCACTCGATCGGGGATTTCATCCTTCGCGGTCAACATCACGATCGGTACCTGGATTCCAGTGTTTCGGAGTCGTAAGCAGACATCTAAACCGGAAATTCCCGGCAACATCCAGTCGAGAATGACTAAGTCGGGTTTGGCCTCTCGGGCGATCGCCAATCCCTCTATTCCGTTGGTAGCAACGGTTACCTGATAGCCTTCTAGACCCAATTCAATTTGGATGAATTCGGCTAATTTTGGATCATCTTCAACGACGAGAATGTGTTCATTCATCGGGAACCTCCGAGAGACCCTACACTCAGCGAAGCGGTGTAGGGAGGGATAGGAGCGGCGCAGTAGCGCCAATCTCTTAGACGTCTCACAGAATAAGCGCTATAATGTGAGGCATGACACAGAAAGCCTTCAAGTATCGCTTTTATCCCACGCCTGAGCAAGAAACCTTGCTGAGACGCACGATGGGCTGTACTCGTTTGGTCTATAACCGCGCTTTGGCAATCAGGACTGAGGCTTGGTATAGCGAAAAGAAACGAGTCGGTTACAGCGATACTTCGGCAATGTTGACCGAGTGGAAAAAACAAGATGACCTCCAGTTTTTGAATGAGGTTAGCTGTGTCCCGTTGCAACAGGGATTGAGACATCTTCAGAAAGCGTTTAGCAACTTCTTTGAAGGACGGGCAAAATACCCCACCTTTAAAAAGAAACGAAACGGTGGGAGTGCAGAGTTTACGAAGTCTGCGTTCAAGTGGAAAGACGGGCAAGTTTACCTTGCTAAGTGTTCTGAACCCTTGGCTATCCGTTGGAGTCGAGAACTCCCTGAAGGCGCAATTCCATCGACGATTACGGTGAAGCTTTCGCCTGCCGGACGATGGACAGTTGCTCTGTTGGTGGATGTTGAAATCGAACCATTGCCCCAATCCTCGAATCAAATCGGGATTGATTTGGGAGTAACTAGTTTGGTTGCTCTGAGCAATGGAGAGAAGATTGCCAATCCCAAAGGCTTCAATGCGAAACGTCGAAAGCTTAAAAAAGCCCAGAAAGCGTTGGCACGGAAGCAAAAAGGGTCGCGCAATCGCCATAAGGCACGTCTGAAAGTCGCTAAAGTGCATCAAGAAATTAGCGATGCACGAAAGGACTTCCTTCACAAGCTGACAACTCGATTGGTACGCGAAAACCAAACGATTGCGGTCGAGGATTTGGCGGTGAAGAACATGATTAAGAACCGGAAACTCGCACTTTCGATCAGCGATGCAAGCTGGGGAGAGTTGGTCAGGCAGCTTGAATACAAGTGTGATTGGTATGGTCGCACGCTGGTCAAGATTGACCGATGGTTTCCGAGTTCTAAGCGGTGTGGCAATTGTGGACATATCGTTGAGACATTGCCGTTGAACATTCGGGAATGGGATTGCCCCAACTGTGGAACGCACCATGACCGGGACATTAACGCTGCAAATAACATTCTTGCCGCAGGGCTTGCGGTGAAAGTCTGTGGAGCGAACGTAAGACCGGAAAGGCATAAGTCTGATGGCGGTTGCTATGAAGCAGAAAGGTCTAAGAAGTGATTCTTGGAATCCCTACCCTCAGCGCAAGCGGGGTAGGGAGGATGTCAAAGGCTAGGTTGGTGTTCAACGGGATAAGACCATAGCGGTAGGATCAGGGTAAATGTGCTGCCTTCTCCGGGTTTAGAGCGAAGGGTGATGCGACCGTTCATCCCTTCAATCAGGCTTTTCGCGATCGCCAACCCCAATCCTGTGCCATCCCGAGAACGAGTCATAGACTCATCCACTCGGTAGAATCGCTCAAAAATTCGCTGCTGATGGGGTAAGGGAATGCCAATCCCCCGATCTCGAATATGCACTAAAGCATGGCGATCGGTTTTCTCCAGCACAAGATCTACAGGCTGATCCGGTGCCGAATACTTGATAGCATTATCGACTAGATTGATCAATATTTGCTGTAATCGATCCTGGTCACCACAGATTACGATGTCTTCTTCGCTAATCAGCAGATTAATGGGGCGATTGCTGACCTTCTGGCTCATGTCTGCGATCTCGGCGACTAATGTATTCAAGATGATAGGATTCAACCGAAAATGTAGATTGCCGCTATCGGCACGAGCGAGATCGAGTAAATCTTGTAACATCCGAATCATCCGTTCAGTTTCTGCCGCTGCCGTTGCCAAAGCTTGTTGCTGATAGCTGCTCAAGTTATCGCCCCGACGCAGCAAACTTTGTAGATAACCCGCGACAACAGTCAGGGGTGTGCGTAACTCATGGGAAACATTACCGACAAACTGCCGTTGGTGTTCCCAGGATTCTGATAGGCGAAATAACATTTCATTAAACGCCCGTGCCAATCCTAGAACTTCGTCGGGGGCTTGGTTTAATTGGAGTTTTGCGCCATTTAAATCATCCGCAGAAACCGCACTAGCAACCTGACTCATTTGTTCTAGGGGATGCATTGCCTTGCGAATTCGGAGTGAAATTGCAACAATTAACAGCACGATTGTTAACATACTGACGAAGAACAATCGCCATAATCCTACATTCAGTTTTTGGTAATCCTCTGTGATATCTTGGGAGAGATATAACTTACCCAGAGACTTTCCGTTTAACAGGAGGGGACTACCGCACAACACAATATCCCGATGCCCAAACCGGACAACTTGTGGCGTTTCCGGTACGGCAGCCAGGGCATCTACCCGGTGAATCTCTGGGGAAGTTGCGTCTAAATTTGGCGATCGTACGAGTAATTTACCATCATCACTTTTTACCCAAACGGCTAACCCTGGTGTCGAGACTTTATCAACCGTGCGTTCCAGTCCCATTTCCAGCTGTCCCATTTCACTGTAAAGCTGAATTTGATCAGGAAAGCGCATGGCAATATATTCCAGCGTCTGCTTATGGGCTGCCACTAAATTTTGTTCCATTTGCCAGCCAGCCCCCAGTGCGATGCCACCCAAACCCAAAATCGAAAGTCCAATCAGTTCTAGCGTTAAACGAAATTGTAAGGAAGAGGGTGTAATGTGCGGACTCCTGAACTGAAGCATGATCGATCTCAGGAAACGAGGCATAGTACTTAGATGGTTGGGTTAAATGGTTGGGTTAGATGGTTGGGTTAGATGATGGTTGAGGGGGCAGTCGCCGCTAAAAGGTCGTGGCAGTTCCCTGAAGCGGATCAAACTCGAAGCGCTGGTTATAGTTTGTTTCGCCATATAGATTGAAGCTGATTGTGGGCTGGTCGCCGATCGCCTCTACCTGATGGATAGCTTCGGGCATAAAGCACAGAATGTCACCGGGTGCCAACACGCGATTTGTGACGGGTTGGATGCGATCGGGCAATTCTGGGGTGGGAGAACGCTGCCAAACAGTATTATTCTCTTGGCCGCTCAGTAAGGCGACTAAGCCCCAAGTGGCATGATTATGAATCGGTGAAGTGATGCCCGGTGCCCAACTCACCAATTGCACGGTCAGGGGAAACAATGGTTCGTCATACAACATCAATACGTTCCAACCAGTTTTAGGATCGGGCTGAAGGGCAGTGAATGTGAGCCAAGAAGAACTGTTCAACAGCGTGCGAACGAGAGGACAGATGGCCTGGAGGCGTAATCGATCATCAGAAACCGTGGCGAGAATGTCTTCCAAATCAGTCAAAAATCGATAGAGTCGGTAAGGTTGGGGCAAAGTCTCAGACTGGCTGATGACGTCCCAAGCCTCACATTGCCCTTCATTGGTCACAAACCAGTCCTGTTCTGTCATAAAGGCTGCATGGATTACTTTAACGTGGATTATTTCAAAGTAGATTATTTCAACGATAGTATGGCTAGCAGATATTCGGGAATTGAGGGCCTGCATCAGCAGTTGGATGCATAACCTTGGAGGTTGTCCTATGCACAAGCTCCGGCATTGAGATGATTGTTGGCTGATGTCCAGATGAATTTTTGCTGAAAATGCAACTCTGATTCGAGCAGCATCTTGCCGCCTTCTCCAACTCAGCCAATTTTCAGATTTTATTCCGTATCCATCTAATCTTCATCTGTCACTCATTTTGCCAGGATTCAATGTCAATGTCAGCAGCTTGAGTGGGTGGAAGCCCCGCTGAATCCTTAAGCTTGGCTGTTTGTTGTTCGCGTTTACTCTAGCAATTTGAGGTAATCCATGCGTCAGAATTCAGGTTTATGGCTTAGTCTAGGTCTCAGTAGTTTGGTTGTGACAGTTTCACTTGTCGCTGTAACCACGGCATTACCAAGTCCCGCGATCGCCCAAACTCTCCGTTCTGCCAAGCAAGGGAATGTTGGTGGTTCTCTCGCCAAGCAACTACACGGCAAGCCAGTGGTTGTTGATATTTACGCAAGCTGGTGTCCTGCCTGTTCAAATATTGCTCCTACCTTGTCTCAACTGAAAAAAGAATATGCTGGCAAGGTGCATTTTGTGGTCTTAGATGTTAGCGACAAATCCAAAACGAGACAAGCGGAAGCGCAAGCTAAACAACTCGGTCTGGGTCAGTTTTTCAATGCAAATAAGTCACAAACGGGAACGGTTACGATCATTGATCCGGCAACAGGAAATATTCTAGCGCAGCATCGCAATAATCCTAACAAGTCTGTTTACACTGCTGTACTGAATGCTGCAATTTCTCAAAGGTAATGGATCGATGGCAATCTTATAGGCAGCTTAGTCGAGGCTGAAAGCTGGATCAAGCGCCCTGCTTGTCTGTCTGTTGATCATTCGTAGGATTGCTATAGCGAGCCGACTCTGTCCAAATTTGAGTAATGGGCTAATCCTACCCAGATTTAAATTGATTCAAGGGAGATTAAACATGAAGATTCATTATTTTGCTCTACTTGCCGTTGTATCACTATTGAGTTTTGGCGCGATCGCGGGTTGTTCCGGTTCCACAACCTCTCAAGCCCCCTCTAGCCCAACCGCTGAAGTGGCAAGCAACCCCTGTGCAGCCAAGTCGAATCCCTGTGCAGCCAAGCCGAATCCCTGCGCAGCCAAGTCGAATCCCTGTGCAGCCAAGTCGAATCCCTGTGCAGCCAAGTCGAATCCCTGTGCAGCCAAGCCGAATCCCTGCGCAGCTAAAGCAAAATCTGTGGGCGCACCTCTCGCGCAAGAACTTCAGGGCAAACCGGTTGTTGTTGATGTATTCGCAACCTGGTGTCCTGCTTGCAAAAATATTGCCCCTACCTTGTCTCAACTGAAAAAAGACTATGACGGGAAGGTACATTTTGTTGTACTCGATGTGAGCGATAAATCAACCACCAGCGAAGCTGAAGCAACGGCGAAGAAGCTGGGTTTGAGTCAATTTTTGGAAATGAATAAGGCTCAGACGGGTTCATTAACCATTGTCAATCCAGCGACTGGCGAGATTTTGGCCCAACATCGTAATAATGCCAATCTTGCAGACTATACCTCAGTTCTCGATGCGGCTCTGAAGCAATAGACGGGTGTAGCCGAGGTTGCTCGATCGAGGTGGTTCGATCTCGCTTACCCAATCGGCTTTTTTGATCGCAACCTCAGTACTCCAAATTAAAGAACCTCTAAGAACGATCTAAGGACACCGAAACTCTTATGGCACCCATTCCTCAGTCATCGAACGATCCGATTGCGCCACGACGTTCTAAAGCACCTAACAAATGGTTCATTTATGGCGGGTTGGGCGTCCTGGCGTTAATTCTGGTGCTGACGCTAGGCCCCGTCCTTAGTCATCCGATCGAGCGAGTGATTTCGATCGTCGAAAACCGTTACCAACAATGGTTTGTACAACAGGACACAGCGAATCCTATGGTACTCTTGCCATTAGCCTTTGTAGGAGGCGTACTTGCCAGCGTCTCTCCTTGCATTCTGGCACTCCTTCCCGTCAATCTCAGCTATATCGGCACCCTGAAAATCAAGTCCCGTTGGGATGCCTTCATCAAAGCGGGTTTGTTTGTTTTAGGAGCCGTCACAATTTTGAGTTTGTTTGGTTTAGTCTCCTCCTTTGCCGGAGCCGTTATGGTGGAGTATCGAGGCTATATCAACGTTGTTGTCGGGCTGATTATGGCTGTGATGGGGCTTTGGCTGATGGGGGTTGTCACGCTGCCTTTACCCGCAATGAATATAAGTCTGCCCCATGCGGGGCCCTATGGGGTAGGTTTGACCTTTGCTTTAGTGAGTTCTCCCTGCGCTAGTCCAGTCTTATTTGCAGTGCTCGCTGCTGCGGCTGCAACGGGTTCTCAGATTTTAGGAACGTTGACCATGGTAAGTTATGCCCTGGGTTACACCATGCTGATTTTCCTGGCAAGTCTGTTTACCGGGCTGGCAAAACAAAGTAATCAGTTACTCAAGCATTCCGAGGCCATTATTCGCTTTGGCAGTGTGGCGTTGATGATGACAGGAGCCTATTACCTGTTCACGGGCACTCGCTGGTTTATGGGAGGTTAGAGGATCGCTGAACACGACCCTCTTGCGGCTTTATCTGCGGCATCGTTTCCCATTCCATCCATTGACTTGCTATCCATTCACTCAATTCTTTCACGAGAAGTCATTATGTCAGAAGCTTTGTCAACCAGCACAATTTTGGGTAAAGGACTCAACGACCTGACCCAATTGCAACAGGTATCCGAAAATCCGATTTTGGTGAAATTTGTGGCTCCCCATTGTCCTTCTTGCGAAACCTTAGCCCCAGTGTTAGAAAAGCTTGTTACTGATTATGCTGGCAAGCTGCATTTGGTCACGATTGATATGACAGAGGATCCTGAATTTGCCATGGAATTGGGTGTACGGAGTGCACCTACAGTGGTGGTCTTTAAACAATCCATCGTAGTTGAACGAATTGTAGGGTTAAAGCCGAAAAAGGTCTACGCAGATGCCGTTCAGAAGATGTTATCTGCTTGAGATTGGTTGGCAATCACAGTCCAATCTTGGGTTCACAGCTTAGCAGCAGAAGGAAATCTACATGACTACCACAGTATTTTTACGGTTTGCGCTTGCAGCAAATGCTCTTTTTTCCCTGAGTTGTGCTGCACTCATATTTTTATGTCCGTCGTGGGTCAGTTATTGGCTCGGGGTGCAAGTTTCGCCTATGTTCCTCGCAGTTGGTGTTGGATTAACGGTTTTTGCGGTTGATTTGCTACACCAATCTACTGGCCGTCGGATGGCAACTTGGCGGGCTCTCTATGCCAGTGGGGCGGATTTCCTCTGGGTGTTGGGTAGTGTGATGCTTCTGGGCCTGTTTCCGGATGTTCTTTCTCGATCAGGACAGATCTGGGTCATGGCCGTGGCTGGGGTTGTTTTGATGTTGGGCCTTTGGCAGGTTTGGGCGATCGCCAAGGCACACCAAGTTCAGGGCAAGGCGCAATATCGACATTGCATCCTGGTTGAAACCAATGCTCCAGCCGATGTAATGTGGCAAGTTGTGAGTAGGCTTGGAGCCATCAAAAACTATATGCCTTCTCTAAAGAATTCTGTGATTTTAGATGGGCGATCGCCTGGAATTGGGGCAGTGCGGATGTGTGAAGATCACACAGGCAAAAGGTGGTCGGAGCAATGTACTGAGTTTAATGATGGTCGTGGCTTTAAGGTTCGGTTTTTATCAGAAGAACCAGATTTTCCCTTTCCAGCAAAAACGATGCAGGGGGGATGGGAAGTCTTTCCAACCCGGCATGGCTCTCAGGTGAGGGTGTGGTGGGAATTGGTACCTAAACAAAAATGGCTGACTCCGATCGTCCTACCATTGTTGGCTTTTCAGGCGGATCGTGATTTTCCGACCATCATCCAACGCATGGCGAGTGATGCCCTAGAGCAGAGTCCTACATTGGTGCCGCAGGCTAGGGGGTACGCGATCGCTCGACTGCTACAACAGTTCTGTTGACCTAGAATTGACCTAGAACTGACCTAGAACGTATTAGCTTGCTCGTTCTCAACTTGACAATGTTTCTACCGTTTCTAAGTTTCTACTGCTTCTAAGTTTTTACCGCTTCTAAAAGTCTATGGATGCTTTGATGACTTGCAATAGCTGGGTATTGCCCTGCTCAAGACACAGTCGTTCTGAGGTTTGTAACTCTTGCAGAGCACTAGCCCGATCGCCCAGCCGACTGAGGGCCAAACCTTTGAAGTAAAAACCATGCTCATCCTGTTGATTAATGCTAGCAGATCTGCTGAGAGAATTGGTTTGTTGAAAGTCTCGCAATGCACCAGTAGTATCGTGGAGATCATATTTCGCATTAGCCCTTCCATAATAAGCCGATAAGTTTTGCTGATCCAGCTTAATAGCACGATCGAAATCTTCTAAGGCAGCGGAGTAATTTTGGGATTGGTAGTATATAGCTCCACGATTGTAATAGGCATTGGTGCTGGGATTGAGGTGAATAACCTGGGTGAAATCGTCGATCGCTTGCTCAATCTGGCCCACATAGCTATTGAGAGCTGCCCGCAAGAAGTAGAAAGTATCGATATTCGAATTAATCCGAATGGCTTGGTTAAAGTCTTCCAGGGCGTGATGGCAATATTGGGGTTCAGTTCTCCGCCAAAATGTATAGGTCACCCCCCGGAGAAAATAAAAAATAGCATTTTGAGGGTCAAGATCGATCGCTTGATTATAGTGCTGAATTGCTGTGGGATAATCACCCTGGTTGTGATAAGCCAACCCTAAGCTCTGGTAAGCGTGGACGCAATGGGGATCATGGGTCAGGGCTTGGGTAAAGCAATCGATCGCTGGATTATACTGCCCTCGGCGTTCCCATGCTTGGCCATCCATGACATGGGCTAAGGCGACCTGCTTCTTCACGTCCGCCTGGGATAGAAATGGAATGCTGAGGAGTTGCATGCCATCTGTGGGAACCTTAACACCGTCAATATTGGAATAGGTTGGAAATAAATTGCCAACAACAATCACAGCGTTAGCGATATAAAATATGAGTCCTGGAAAGAGTAGAGTATTACTAATATTTTTCAGCACGATCGTCTGTGGAAATTGCATCAAGCTGAAAATCATTACGGCATTGGCTAACGGCCCTGCTAGAATGACCAGAAAAAGTCGCGATCGATAAAAGGGAATCGATTTGTTAGAAAGAAGCGTAATTCCCCCAGTCAAGATCGTTTTAATTTCCCAAGGAAAACCTAGAAACTGAAATGTCCAGCGGGTTTTGCCGGTTCCAATCACAATTTTACTGACCTGCATTCCTACCAAATGCGCAGTCATGGCATGGCCTAACTCATGGGGGATGGTCATCAAGAAAATCATGACTTGAAATAGTAGAAAATTAGCCAAGACCCAAATGAGTGGAGACCGATGACCAAATTGAAATAGTACAAGAACAAATCCAGCGATCGCCGGTATCCACAACCAGTTGCTTAACCTGGATGCAATTTTCAAAGATGCAATTTTTAAACTAGGATTGATTGCGGGGATTGAAATCTGGTGCATTGGGATACCGGATTTGTAATATTAGGGCTTCAATCATTGCGATCGACAATCGAACTAACGACCTTTAATCCTGCTGACGACTTCTGTATGATGACTTCTGTGTGATGACTTCTGTATGACGACTTCTGTATACAGCGGATTTCCAACCTAGGTCATTGATCAATTTTAGTTCACAGCAAATTTGCGGTTTGGGCTAGTGAGGATTTCCTAAAACCGCTAGAATTGATCAGCTAATTTTGCAGCCCCAATTTGTTCAACGTTGGTTCAACCTGTGTGTCCTATGCCTGATCCTAAATCTGAGTCCATGGCGGATCAACAATTCAGCTTGTTTGATTGGAGCGGTACCCCAGCGCCGGAAAGTTCTGAAACGTCGGAATCCTCCGCTCAGCCATCAGCTAGCCAGTCGTCACAGGTCGTCCCCAGTTCTCTCCCGGTGACCTCGGTTCCCCCATCGTTTGATCCCAGCCAAATTCCGACCAGTGCGCGGGTGCAGATTCCAGTAGGTACCTATGGCTCCATGGCCGAAATCAAAGCCCATTGTTCTGAGTGCCATCGCTGCGAATTGGGCGCAACTCGGACGAATGCGGTGATTAGCCGAGGCAATCCCAATGCCCTATTGATGATTATTGGCGAAGGACCAGGGGAAAATGAAGATCTGACGGGACAGCCTTTTGTTGGCAAAGCAGGGCAATTGCTCGACAAGATTTTGGAATCGGTGCGGCTGACGGAGGACGATGTTTTTATCTGCAACATTGTGAAATGTCGGCCACCGGGCAATCGTAAGCCTACACGGGATGAAATGAACGCCTGTCGCCCCTATTTGATGGAACAAATTCGGCTTGTGGATCCGAAAATTATTATGATGGCAGGAGCCTCCGCGATCGAAGGACTGCTGAACGAGAAAAACGTCAAAATCACGCAGATTCGTGGGACTTGGCGGGACTGGGAAGGGCGATCCTGTATGCCCGTTTTTCACCCCTCCTATCTGTTACGTAATCCATCACGGGCCCAGGGAAGTCCCAAATGGCTGATGTGGCAGGATATTCAGGAAGTGCGACGGAAGTTGGATGAACTCAAGTCAGCCCTGTAATTCCTACCTGCTGAACTTTGCTGAACTTCTAGCCATCGATTAATTTCTAAAAACCAATTGCCGGGAATTGCTGGGCGACCTAGTCTGGAAATTTGATCGGCAATTGTAATTGCTGGGCGATCGCCTGGGTCAGGTGGGTAAACTGCTCAGACTCCGGTAAATGTTTCAGAATGGGGACAACCGTGTTCAAAATTGCCAGGAAGTAAGCCTTCAAGCGATTGCTACGGCGTTTATCCGGCTGATTCACTTCGATCGCGAGGTCTTCCAAGTAAACGGTGACCAGGTCTCGGCGGTTGGGGGGCAATGCTTCCAAAACCTGGGTCAGGGCAACGATGTGTTGCGCGAGGGTGTTGTAATCAGGGGTGTTGTAATCAGGGGTGTTGTAGTCAGGCGTGTTGTAATTTAAGCCACTCTCTAAACCGCTGGAATGAACGGTGGGATCGTTGCCGGATGGGGCATCGGGCGCGATCGTCGCAGTATGAGCAGGAGTCGCCGCTGTGGGATGCGCCGTAGGATGTACGGTGGGATGGGCCGCCTCTGTCGTGGATGGGGTAGATGGGGCAATGCCTGAAGCGCCGGCAGAATTGGCATTCGCTTGGGCTAGGGCCTGTTTGCCTTCAGAGGTGAGGTAAGCCCGAACAATTTGAAATTCACGGGTGAAATTGTCGTAGACTTTGGCGATTTTCAGGTAACCATCGTCGGACAGGGTGTTGAGGTAGTAGCTGAGCAACTGCATGGATGACCCAACGGCAGCGGCAATGTCCTCCCCCGTGATGTTGCCTGCATCAATGACCCGTAGAATTTTGATGTGTCGATCGTTGAGTACAGCCATAGGGTCACAGGAATCGGTAGATTTTCGAAGTGCTTATCTTGCAGCTTTTCAATGGTACTCAATTTTCCACCTAGATCAGGATTCTTTCTTGCGCGTAACGATTCTTGTGCGTAACGATTTTTGAGACAAAACCAGCAGCAGCGAACGATCGCACAAACAATACAAGGTCGGAAATGCATAAAAAAGCGGCCAGTGCAAATTCTGACCGCAGCAGGTGGGTTGAGGCAAGGCAAGGGAGGATAAACTCCCCTGTGATGCATTCAGACCCAAATTAATTGGCGTTCTGAGATTACTTGCTCCACTTGGGAACCATGTTTGTGGTTCCTGCATAAACAGCCAGATCTCCTAACTCATCTTCGATGCGTAGCAGGCGGTTGTACTTGGCAACGCGCTCACTCCGGCTCAGGGATCCAGTTTTGATCTGTCCCGCACGGGTAGCCACTGCGAGATCCGCGATCGTGGTGTCTTCGGTTTCCCCAGAACGGTGACTGATGATCGATCGGAAGCCATTGCGTGCCCCTAGGTCGATCGCTTGCAGGGTTTCCGTGAGCGAGCCGATTTGGTTGAGCTTAATCAGAATGGAATTGCCCGCTTTTTGGTCGATGCCTTTTTGCAAACGCTCGACGTTGGTTACGAACAGGTCATCCCCCACCAGTTGCACCCGACTGCCAATTTTCTCGGTCAGTGCTTGCCAGTTTTCCCAGTCTTCTTCTTGCAAGCCATCTTCGATCGAGACGATGGGATATTCCGTAGTCAGCTTAGCCAGGTAATCGATGGTTTCCCCCGGCGTGTGGGCTTTGCCATCGAAGTGGTATTGACCATCTTTGTAGAACTCACTGGAAGCTACATCCAGGGCGATCGCCACTTGCTCACCGGGCTTGTAACCGGCCTTTTCGATCGCAATCATCAACAGATCTAGGGCTGCTTGGTTAGAGGCGAGGTTGGGCGCAAATCCCCCTTCATCGCCCACCCCGGTCAGCGAGCCTTGATCTTTCAACACTTTGCTGAGGGCATGGAACACTTCAGCCCCCCACCGCAGTGCTTCCCGGAAGCTATCGGCTCCAACGGGGACAATCATGAATTCCTGGAAGTCTACGTTGTTATCTGCGTGGGCACCGCCGTTGATAACATTCATCAAGGGGACGGGCAGCAGATTAGCCAAAGGGCCGCCGAGGTAGCGGTAGAGGGGCAGTCCGAGACCCTCCGCAGCGGCTTTGGCCGTGGCTAGGGAAACGGCAAGAATGGCGTTGGCACCAACGTTTTTCTTGTTGGAGTCTGAGTCAAGGCCGATCATGAGGCGATCGACGAGTTCTTGATTCAGGGCATCAACGCCAATTAATTCAGGAGTAATGATAGTTTTAACGTTTTCGACGGCTTTGAGAACCCCCTTGCCGCCATAACGATTTGGGTCTTCATCACGTAGCTCGTGGGCTTCAAATGTACCGGTGGAAGCGCCGCTGGGTACCTGCGCTAGCCCTTTTGCCCCGTTGATGAGTTGGACTTCGGCTTCAATGGTGGGACGGCCTCGGGAGTCAAGGATCTCACGCGCAGAAATCATCTCGATCGCGGTATCTGACGCATCAAACATGTCTGGTAAACCTCTGAACTCAGCTTTTCGGTGGGTTAGGGAATTCTCTATGAACCATCGCTTAGGATACGACCTAATGGCCAGTTGGAAAAGAGTGCTGTTGGGGGATGGTTCGCTCTTGGGGGTGAAGGGACGCAGGGTGCAAGTATAGCGAGCGGGGCAAGGGGGGTTTGTTCGTGGTTGACAGTTAACCGATGGCAGTGATCCCAGGAGAAGCCCAAGAAGCTGCTGGACGTGGAAGCAGAGGCCGCTCGTTACAATAAAGCAGATGTCATTTGGAATGGTAGGAAACAGCTATGCGGTTATTGCACACAATGCTGCGGGTCGGCAATCTAGAGCGATCGCTCAAGTTCTACTGCGAAGTGTTGGGGATGAAGCTACTGCGACAAAAAGATTATCCCGGTGGCGAGTTTACCCTAGCGTTTATCGGCTACGGGGATGAAGCGGATCACACGGTGATTGAGCTGACCTACAACTGGGGACGGGAACAGTATGACCTGGGTGATGCTTACGGCCACATTGCGATCGGGGTGGATGATATCTATCAAACCTGTGAAGAAATTCGCTCTCGGGGGGGCAAGGTGACGCGGGAGCCGGGGCCTATGAAGCATGGTTCAACGGTCATTGCCTTTGTTGAGGATCCGGATGGGTACAAGGTAGAACTCATTCAGTTACGTCCCCAAGGGGCAGCCCAGGAAGCAGTGAGTGCTACGGCTTAGATCGCCTTAGATCAACTTAAGATCACCTTAGATCGACTGAAATCGCCACGATCGCGCTTGAGCATTCGGTTGATTACCAGTTGATGGCTAGTTAATTGCCGGTTAATTGCCAGTTGATTGCCAGTTGATTGCCAGTTGATTGTAAGCCTTGCAAACCATCCGATCCCCTGAAATCCCCCGCTCTCCTAGGGAGAGCCTACGCCGAAATAAAGGAGGAGTTTGAAAAAATTGAGTTCAATTCCCCCTGCTGTAGCTTTGCTTGTCCTAGGGGAGGAAGACTCGGGGGATCGGATCTGCCGTAGTCATGAATCAAATGGATCAATTGGATAGCATTACCCTTACTCTATGGGTGATGGCTGTACGAATCTATTGGGGGCAGTCATCAATGGGGGTTGAGGAATGCGGGTTGAGCGCCAGTTCCAGGGGAATGGTGATCCGGAATGTTGTCCCTTGACCGAGGGTGGAAATGCAGTCTAGGGTGCCCTGATGTTTCTCAGTCACAATCTGATAACTGATGGAAAGTCCCAGGCCCGTTCCTTGGCCCACAGGCTTGGTGGTGAAGAAGGGATCGAATAAATGGGCTTGAATGTGTTCTGGAATGCCCAGGCCATTGTCGCTGAATTGAATAATGGCGCGATCGTTGGCTAACTCGGTGTGGAGCTGAATGGCAGGTTGTGGACATTTGCCATGGTTATAGGCATCTTCCAGGGCATCGATCGCGTTGCTGAGAATGTTCATGAAGACTTGATTCAGCTGTCCTGCGTAGCACTGCACGGAGGGTAATACACCGTAGTGCTTCGTGACTAAAATTTCTGGGCGATCGGCCTTTGATTTGAGCCGGTTTTGTAGAATGACCAGCGTGTTGTCGAGTCCCTGGTGCAGATCAATTTCTTGTAATTCCGTATCATCTAATCGCGAGAAGTTCCGGAGGGATAGAACAATTTCTCGAATGCGATCGGCTCCCACCTTCATAGACGACAGGATTTGGGGTAAATCTTCCATTAAGTAAGCCAGATCGACTTCTTCCATGAAGGCGGCCAGTTCTGGAGTGGGGTTGGGATAGCTGGCTCTATAGTGCTGAATCACCCGCAGCAAGTCTTGGGCATATTCGCTGGTGTACTTCAGGTTGCCGTAGATAAAGTTGACTGGATTATTGATTTCGTGGGCAATCCCCGCCACTAATTGTCCTAAACTGGCCATCTTTTCGCTTTGCAGCATTTGGACTTGGAGGCGATTGAGCTGTTCTCGCAGATGTTCCAGCTCGATCGTGGCATGTTTGAGTTGGACTTCGGGGCTCAGCTGCCTGTCCAAAGGTTGACTCTCTTCTGCGGCTAAGTATTCGGGCAAAATGTACTCCGGCAAAACCTGCTCAGGCAAAATGTACTCGGGCAAAACCTGCTCGGGCAAAATGTTGGCGCTGGAGGAGGTAATTGTGCAAGTAGTCAACAAGTAGACCGGAGTACCGGAGTCGTTGCAAATTGGAATGGTGGTGCAGTTGAGCAACTGAGAAAGGCCCGTCGCTTGAGGTGTAACCAGCTGGGTGAACGCCACGGCCTTGTTTTGGCCTAGGGCTGTGCGATCGTACTCATTCAAAATTTCTGCTTGTTCAACGGGAAGCCAATCAATGGTTTTTTGTCCGACTAAGTCTGCCCGATCGCTGCGATCGCCGCCAAACAGGGTTGCCGCTATTTGGTTGACAGCCAAACATTTCAAGGTGTGCGTATCCTTGATCACGATCGCAGGTGTAACCATTTCTAACAGCGTTGCCAATAATTGGTTGATTTCTCCCTGATTACAACAATTTTGGCCTCCTTTGGCCACTGAGAACAATGGTGTTGCACAGGAATCAGAAACTAAAACCTCTGACATATAGCCTCATCTACGGCAGTGAGTGAGCAACGATGGAAGATCAACAAGGGAATCAGGCAGAGTAGAAGAATTGCGTTACATGACCCGATCGTGAGAAAAATCAATCCCTGAACTTCTGAAGATGGCAGAATGCTTCCCAAAAAAGACTTATTGAATTTAAAGCAGTAATAAAATCATTTTGTCAAGCAATCTCTAATCACGCTCTCATCACTGAAAATAGGCAATTTGACTTCCCTAGCGACTAAAATGAGCTGAAACGATCGGAGAACATGGTTTAAACCCCCATGATTGGGTAACTGCCATGACTGGGGTACCCGCTTGGAACTTAGGCTGTATGGGTTGAGCGCATAGGTCGTTTCAGCAATCCCCTAACAGGATTCAACACTTAAAAAGCGAGTTACTTAGACAGTGACCTACTTAAAAAGGGATTTACTTAAAAGTGACTTAAAATGCTTAACTTAAGGATAGAGTTCCACAAAAATTTCTAAAATAAACAATTGAACAACAAGAAATTAAACTTCCGTAAGCAATGACCGTCGCTCTTTTGAGTTCAGCGGATTCGAGTTCAGCGGATTCGTTAGGTGGATTGGTTCAACAACTTAGCTCGGTAACTTAGATCAGCAAATTAGCTAGATAAACAAGGTGAAAAAACGGGAAATTTTTTAAAAATTACTGCCTAACAGGAAGGAATCAGCAATCGGTTAATTATTTCAATTTCTATTCTCCAGTTAATGACCTATTTTTCGATCAAATTTTTCGATCAGAATAGGTACAAAATGACCCTAACAATGACCCTAGTGTTATTACCATTAGATCATAACAACAATAACTGGGGAAGATGCGATTGTCTAGCCTATCTTACCAGGGATAAATCGCCATGAGTAGAGCGAATCAGCCACCTGAAAAACGATCGCGATCACACTATAGTTGTGATCGCGATCGCATTCAAAAAGATTAGCGCATAGTTGACAATAGTTGCTTGAACAATCACGCAATTGCAGATGGCTCGATTGTATATCCAGCATTCCCGAATAGGTTAAACACAGCTCGGCTGCAAAATTTCTCCTGTTAGACTAAAAGGACGCACTTCTGTAATTTTGACCGGAACGATTTGCCCCTTGAGGGTTTGAATATCCCCCTTAAAGAAGGCAAGCCGGTTACCTCGGGTGCGGCCCATGACCTGGGTTGGGTCCTTAGGATTTTGATCCTCGACGAGCACTTCTTCCACCCGATCGAAATAACGTTGCGATCGCTCGGCGGCCTTTTGAGAGACAAGATGGTTCAACCGTTGCAGGCGATCGGCCTTGACCTCTTCGCTCAGTTGGTTGTCCCACAGGGCTGCGGGGGTGCCGGGGCGGGGGGAATAGGCGGCGGTGTTCAACAGGTCAAAGCCGATGTCATCCACGAGTTTCAGCGTATTTTGGAACTGCTCCTCCGTTTCTCCGGGAAACCCGACGATCGCGTCGGCACTGATGGCGGCATCGGGCATGTAGCTGCGGATGGTATCAATAATGCGGCGATATTTTTCCTGGGTGTAGCCACGGGACATGGCTTTGAGCACATCGTTATCCCCCGACTGGAAGGGAATGTGGAAGTGTTCACAGACCTTGGGTAACTCAGCGCAGGCTTTAATCAACCGTTCCGTGAAGTAGCGGGGGTGGCTAGTGGCAAAGCGGATGCGATCGATGCCGGGCACATCATGGACGAAGTAGAGCAAGTCGGTCAAGGTGTGCAGGTGCTGCCCATCGGGTTTGCTGCCGGGGAGATCGCGACCGTAGGCATCAATATTTTGTCCCAGGAGGGTCACTTCTTTATAACCTTGACGCCCCAGTTCTTCCATTTCAGCGCGGATGGCTTCGGGGGTACGGGATTGTTCCACCCCGCGCACACCGGGCACAACGCAGTAGGTACAGCGCTCGTTACAGCCGTAAATCACATTCACCCAAGCCGTGACCACACTATCCCGTCGGGGCTTGGTGATGTCTTCCATAATGTGCACAGGCTCGGTGGCCACCACCTGGCTACCGTTAAACACCTGCTCCAGCAGACTGTCGAGCTGGTTGGCATACTGCGGCCCCATGACTAGATCCAACTCTGGGACTCGTCGTAGGAGTTGTTCGCCCTCCTGCTGGGCCACGCAACCCGCCACAATCAGGGTGAGATTGGGCTGTTCCTGTTTGCGTTTGGCCTGCCTGCCAAGGTAGGAATAGACTTTCTGTTCAGCGTTATCGCGAATCGTACAGGTGTTGTAGAGAATCACATCGGCTTCATCGGGTTCCTCGACTGCTTCAAAGCCCATGGTTTCCAGAACGCCGGCCATGCGTTCGGAGTCGGCTTTGTTCATTTGGCAACCAAAGGTGGTGATGTGATAACGACGCGCCATTGCTGAAGAGGTTTCCTGGTTAGAGGTCAGTCCCCTATTTTAGGCAATTTTGTGGGCGATCGCTTAGGCAACTTGCAGGGGATAGGAATAATTTTGGGGGATAGGCAAGGCTAACCCACAGTCTTCGAGGTGCTCAATCAAGACGTGGAGGGCTTGTTGTCCCTGGTGGGCTGCCTCTGCAAAGGTGCGACCTGTGGCACAGGGTTGGTGAACAACGCCTGCAAAATCAGGCAAAAAGACGACGTAGCTTTGTTGTAAAGCAGACCATTGGATAACCATCGTGTAGGGATTGTGCATAGGTGGAGCCAATTCAGCGGTGGATTGGGCGATCGCTCAGTGCATGAAGATTGTGACTAAGCCAGAGTGATTCAGCTATAGCCATTTCGCTATGGCTTATTTACTGTTTCCTTCAGCCGTTTGGGGGGATTATCCGGCTCGTTCGCTACGAAATCTAAGAAAATCAGCACTCCCACGGACAGCTCAACTGTATTTTGGTGAGCTTTTGTGAAGTTGGCAAAATTTTCTGTAAAGGATGTAAAAATATCTAGCAGGTAACGCAAGTAATTTTTCGTAGGCTAATTAAATTTAGCTGAAAAATAATCAGGAAAATCAACTCGACGTTAAAGCGCGAGACTGAAGCGCTAGGTGGCTGGGAAGGTAAGCACAGGTGGCTGGGAAGGTAAGCACAGGTGGCTGGGGCCGTGGCTGGTGAACAGGGTGCGATCGCGATTGACGAATGGATTGTTAAATCACCATTTGGAGGCATTCCCATGATCGATCAATTAGATTTTTGCCAACGAAAATATTTTCGGGCTCAACCTTGGAAGCTGTGGTTGGCTGGCTGGACGATCGGAGGCTGTTTGTTGGGTTTGGTGACGGGTGCCCAGGCTGCGACCTACACGCTGTACGACGGAGCGAAAAATACTGCGCCCGGTAGTCAGGGTTGGATAACGGTGCTCAATGGTGCAACGCAAACTGTGGGTGGTGGGGCCACAGTGTTGAATACGACCGTGGGCGGTAATGCAACCCAGGCAGGCTATTCCCGGTTCTCCCAGCCCTTTGCCCTCGATCGTAATGCGGGATATACGCTAGGGATTGATGTGCAGTTGTTGACAGAATCCCACGCCTCGAAGGATCGGGCTGGGTTGAGTGTGACCATTTTAGGGGTCGATCGGTGGGGTGTAGAGTTGGCCTTTTGGGCAAGTGACCCGACGATCACCGATCGACTCTGGGTGCAGAATGATGGTCGTGTAGCGGGCAAACCTTTGTTTACCCATGGGGAGGGCACGTCGTTTAATCCCACGGGGACAGTGGTGCATTATGACTTAGCGATTCGGGGCAATACCTATCGGTTGTTTGCCAAGCGTAACTACAGCACACCGATTTTGACGGGGACTGTAAAAAACTACTCAGTCTTTGGGTTTCCCTATAACAGTTCTAATTTTCTATTTGTGGGAGATAATACTAAGTCGGCCAGTGGTTCGTTCAAATTGGTCAAAGTTGAACTCTCGAATCAAGCGATCGGGTTTTAAGCGGCGGGTGGAGTGGGGGTTGAGCGATCGTGGAGCCATGCGGAGTAAACCCCCAAGCCGATAGCGCTGAGGTAAATGATGCTACCGATGGCGAAAAATAAGTTGCCAATCAGTTGATCGAGTTGGAGGAGTCCCAGATCCTCCAACAACGTATTCCAATCGTGTAAAACCCCTTCTCCACCCAACAGGGGCAATTCCATCGCGCTAGCATCTTTTATGTAAATGGAAACATCCCAGAAATTTTCGCCCACCCAAGCGAGGGCGATCGCGCTGGAGAAGCGTTGTCCTGTGATAAAAAAGTAGCCACTGATAAGAGCAGGAATTAAAATCTGGTTCAGGGAGCCCCCTAGTACATGCATAAATGAACCAAACAACATAAAAATGATATGTCCAGCTTCATGGAAAATTAGATTTACACCATGGATAAACATCATGATGCGATTGCTGCCTTCCATGAAATCGATGACGTTATAACTGCGACTTCCCAACAGGCCATAGAGTGCGACCAGTCCGATGATACCTAGCTTGAATCGATCAAAATGAGCCTGCAGAAAGGGCCACCACTGTCTGGGCTGTGGTTTTTGGGTCATCCACTGATGCAGGGATAAGGGCGATCGCAGGGGGAGACGTGGCTTGGAAGGAGATGGGCGAGCAGTCGTGCGGAGATCGACAGGTTTGGATGCAGAGTGGGTGGACTGCTTGGCGTGCGCGTGACCCAGCGGGGGCGTGGGGCTTAAGGGAAAGGTTTCCACCCAGAGGGGCGCGGGGGCATTGGGGGGCAAGGCCACAACCCGCACCTGCTGAATGAGGGGTTTGCCGATGGGTTGTAAGCTGTGGTGGATGGTGGTGATGGCAAAGGGGCGTGGGGTGGCGCGCCGGAGCATTACCTGAAGTTTGCCCTGCTTTAAATGCACGGTAATCTCCGAGGGCTTCATTTTCAAAGCTTGGCTGAGCAGTTGTCCGATCGCGATCGGATCACCCTGACGGGCTTGGAGGAGGAGATCGATCTGCTTCATGGGTGGAGGCCAGAGGACATTCAGGAATTGATCTAAAACGGACTGCGTCTAAACAGGATGACTGCGCTGGGTCTAGCATTCCCACTAGATGTGAGATGCCATCAAACGTGTGAGATGCCATCAGGCGAATGGCATGGCGAACCTCATCCGGAGCTCGTTTTATGGCTGGGGTTCAGAGGGCAAAAAGAGACTAAAAATCGAGCCATTGGGCACATTGTCGGTGACTGAAATCTGTCCCCCATGGGCTTCGACGATCGTTTTGCAAAATGCAAGGCCCAGCCCCAATTGCCGAGCCCCAACCACTAATTCGCCCACTTCGTATTTTTCAAAAATCGCTTGACGCTTATCGGGGGAGACCCCTGATCCGGTATCAGCAATGTGAATGAGAACCCCCTCCGCGCCCTGCAATTCCAGCTTGGCGGAAATCTGACCTTGTTTATAGGAGAACTTGAGGGCATTGGACAACAGATTATCCAGTACCCGCCGCATTAAACTGGCGTCTAACAAGACTTCGATCGGATGATTGGGAAATTCTTGGTGCAGTTCGATTTGTTTGGCCTCTAGGGTGGGGGCGAAATCCTTAAGGGCATCCTGGGCCATCGCCACGAGATCGACCTTAGTACGGGTTAGCACCAACCGATCTGCCTCGCATTTCCCCAGCAGCAGCACATCATCAATCAAATGGGCTAAGCGATCGGTGGCATCATTGAGTCGAACTACGTTGCGGCGTAAAAAGTCTGGTAACTCTGCCGATGCCAGCACATCCCCTGCAAACATGATGATCGCGAGGGGATTGCGCAGATCATGGACAATCGTATAGGTCATGTCCTCCCGTAGTTGCAAGATGTTGTGCAAGCGATCGTACTGTTGCTTAATGCGCAGCATCGACTTGACCCGCGCAGTCAACTCCACACCATTGACGGGCTTACTGACAAAATCGTCGGCCCCGGCAGCCAAACACCGGGCGAGATCTTCCTTGGAAGTCAAGGCGGTCACCATGACGATCGGTACCGCGCGCCATTTCGGATCGGCCTTGATTTTACGGCAGACTTCAATGCCATTCATTTGCGGCATCATGACATCCAGGAGAATGACATCCGGTTGCACATTGTCGAGCCGATCGAGGGCACGCTGACCGCTCTGGGCATAGTGAAACTGATAACCTTCCTGATATAACAGGGTTTCAATCACATCAAAGTTATCAGGTTCATCATCCACAACAAAAATGCAAGGTTGTCTATCCATTCAAAGGTTGCTCCCTGGAAGCGATTAAAAGAGATTGAATTTTTTCGGCGAGAAACTTAAGGGGGATTGGTAAAATTAAATAATCATCGACAGGGAGCTGTTCTGGACTGAACTCATGGGATAAGGGGATCTCTGAAAGCGCTAACATTGGAACTTGGCCCAGGTTGGGTTGTTTGCGAATCTGATGGAGCATTGCCATAGTTGGCACATCCATTCGTCGCAAATGGATCAAAATCAATTGGGGCGCACGGAGTTGTGTGAGTTCGATCGCAGCAACACTGGTCTGCGCAGGAATGATTTGATACCCTCGACTTTCCAAATAACTGGTCATGGTGTCTATGCTAGCAGGACGATCGTCCACGAGCAAAATTCGTGTGTCTTGAAGTTTGTGGGCTGGATGCAGATCCGCCGCTAGCAAAGACAAGGGGATGGGCGGCAGAGAGTCTGTTGCTCTACCATCCAACGGGCAGGGCAAGTGGTGGGGCAAACGCATCGTAAAACAACTGCCGACCCCGAGTTCGCTCCGCACCTGAACTTGGCCTTGGTGCAGATCGACGATACGTTTGACGAGGGCTAATCCTAGCCCTGTGCCCGGATACTGTCGGCTCAAATCACTGTCAATTTGCACAAAGGAACGAAACAATTTGGGGATGTTCTCTGGTGCAATGCCAATCCCTGTATCTTGTACCGAAAATTCAACCCAACCGCAGTGGGCTTGGCTCGATGCGGGGAAGGAAACCGTGTCGGATTTAGTATTGCCTAAGCCGTTATTGCCTAAGCCGTCATTGCCTAAGCCGTTATCGCCTAAGCCGTCATTGCCTGAGTAGTTAACCGATAAAGCAATAGAACCGCCTTCTGGAGTGAATTTCACAGCATTGTTGAGTAAACTCACGAGGACTTGTTGCAGTCGTTGTTCATCCGCGACGATCGTGGAAATAACCGATGCGATGGTTAAACTCAGGTGTAATTGCTTTTGGTGTGCCAGGGCGTATACGGATGCAAGACTGGTTTCACAGATCTGGCGGACATTGACCTTGGTGGGGGCTAGCGTCAATTGCCCTGCTTCAATCATGGCCAAGTCCAAAATGTCATTAACCAGCGCCAGGAGTTGTTGCCCACTCTGGGTAATGGTGTGCATGGGGTGGATCTGACGATCGGTCAAGGGGCCAAAGATGCCATCGAGAAGGCCCTCAGTCATCCCCAAGATGGCATTCAGGGGAGTCCGAAATTCATGGCTCATATTAGCCAGGAACTCATCCTTGAGGCGATTGGCCGCAGCCAACTGGGCGTTTGTCTGGATGAGTTGGTCGTTAATGGCTTGCAATTCCTGGGTGCGTTGTTTAACCGTAGCCTCCAGTTGGGTATTCAGGGTTTGCAAATTTTGCACGAGTAAGGCTTGACGAATGGCGATCGCCATTTGAGTGGCCAATTGTTCCAGCAATTCAATCTCCCAAGATTGCCACAGTCGAGGTTGATCACACTGGTGGGCAATTAACAATCCCCAGAGATAGCTATGGGATAGGTTTAGGGTCTCATCTTCGGGGTCAAAAGTTTCCTGGGCCACTAGGATGGGAACCACTAAATTGGCCCGCACTTGCAAGCGCTCCAGCATTGCAACATGACAATCTGAGAGATCGGCTTGATAAATATCGGTGATGGCGCTGGTGGTTTCCTGGGGATTAAACTGATTGCGTTTTGCTTGCAGGCAGGTATCGGTCATGTAGTCATTCAGGGAAGAAATGTAGGCTGGAATGACCGCTTCAGCCACAATCTGACCACTGCTATCTGCTTGGAATTGATAAATTAAGACCCGATCGGCCTTGAGGGTTTGCCGGACTGCCTGCACGGTCGTGGTTAAAATTTCTTGAAAATCCAAAGAACGCCGCACCCGTAGGGCAATCTCGTTCAAGAGATGGCGATTATCATTTTCCTTTTGGAGATTCCGCAACAAGGTCATCCGTTCCAACACTTGGTGGGCGGTGCGGCACAGTTTAGCGGGGGTGAGGAGGCGTTTGGCGAGATAGTCTTGGGCCCCGCTTTTCATGGCTTGTACGGCTACCCGTTCATCCCCCTGTCCAGTCAGGATAATGACGGGTAAGGGCGAATTGCCAAATTCTCTGCGCCAACCATTGAGGACTTCAATGCCATCCCCATCGGGCATCGCAAAATCTAAAAGGACTAAATCGGGTTGGTGAAGACGGTATAACTCACTGCCTTGGGTGATGGAAGCGGCTTCTAAAAATTCATAGTGGTAGCGATCGTCCTGATTTAAATAACTCCGGCAAATTTGACGATCTGCTGAGGCGTCATCAATCAGTAGAACAACTTTAGAGGTTTCCATGGAGCTTCTCCTGACCATGGGAGAAGGGGTAATACAAGCTAGGAGTCAGGATAAGGTTAAATCTAGCTTCTTGAAGCATAGTGGCATCACTCTTTTCTTCTCCTATCAGTCATCCTAACCTGATTCTCTGAGAAAATTTAAGTTTTCCAGGCAACTTCGACTCTCTCTTCAGCCTACCCCTTCATGGCACCAAAGTAGATGACAGGATGTTGGTTTTTGAGTCTGTTTTTTAGGAATATATCGTTTTATTGATGTTTTGCAGTAACTACTCAGGCTGAGGTTCAAGCGACACAGGATGTCCCGAGAACAATGCAACGAGAGCCTCTAAAAGATTGATATGCTGCTTGCGCAAGGTGGATAAATAGCCCCGAATACGACAGAACATGCGAGCCCCGTCCTCAGAGCGGAAGCAACCCGATATTTTCTGCTTGAGTTTCATCATGCGCAGATCGCGTTCGGCTTGGTTGTTATCAAAGGGGACTTCAAAGTCATGCATGAATCCAAGAACCGCCGCTTGTTGAGAGCGTAAGCGCTCGAGCAAATTAAGCGGTGGAGGATGCTGCGGACGGCCTCGTTTTTTCGGTGCATCC